>JALSON010000130.1 GCA_026986455.1 Thermococcaceae archaeon
TAAAACCGTCATAATCCCGAAGAGCAATGAGAAGGACGTGTTCCTCAGCAAGGACAAGGCGGAGAGGATAAGAATCATCCCCGTGGAGACGATTGACCAGGTTCTTGAGATAGCGCTTGAAGAAAGCGAGAAGAAGAGGCATCTCATAGAGAAAATAAGGAATGCCCTGCCTCTGGGTGCGGCATGATAAATGATAAAATGATCAGATATCCCGTATGCCCGCACATTCCAGTATTACTGAGGCAATCTCCTTGCCTTTCTCCGTATTTTCAAGCTCCTTTATTATGATTTTCCCGCTGGGGTATATGCTCGTCTCGAAGCCCTCTATAAACGCAATCAGCATCATGCCCGGTATGAACGTCCTTATATCAACCGAACGCTTCTCAAGACAGTCCCTGACCTCCGCAAGGTCGATTTTAATCTTCTGTTCCCAGGAATATGCCTGAATCACGATGCCCTTCATTGTTACGCACGGCTTGGCTATTATCATGGTCTTACCCCGGGTGGATTTTTATGGAGGCCTATTTATATGTTGTTCCGCAGTGTTGACCTGAAGCTTTAATTATTTAATTGTTTAATTCAATATTTTAGCTAATTCTTCAACAAGCTTCACAGCTTCGGGCAGGGCTTTCTCAACTTCCTCGCTCAGCTCCATCCCCAGCTCAACCTCCTTCGCAACAACGCCTATGAAGTGCAGTTCGGCATTTTTCAGGCGCTCATCCAGGGCCATCAAAAGTTTAAGCCCGTCAACGGCCCCCATGAAGTGGGCGCTCCTAATCTCGCCCTTCAGCTTCTCAAAGACCTCCTCACCGCGGAGGTGGATAATCTCACCGGGCGCGAACTCCTCACTTAAGATGGCGTCTATGATTATCAGCCTCTCCTCTCCACTGTAGCACCTCTGGAGCCTGAATATATCCGTACCGATCTCAATTACGTTGTATCCCTTTTGAGCAAGGATTCTGCCCACCTTAAGGCCAACTCCGTCATCCTTCATGAGCTCGTTGCCGAGGGCAAGGATGAGGGTTCTCATGAAATCACCCCGTTATAAGTTCAACTCCTTCCTTCTTTGCGGGCTCGAAGAAGTCCTCATCAAGGGTCGCCAAGGCAAAACCGTGCTCTATGCAGGTGGCCAGGATTAGGGCGTCGTTTGGGAGGAGAGCGTAAGTTTTGATAAGTTCTTTGGCTTTGGAGAGTACCCCCTGGGAGGAACCTACGAAACCAAAGCTCTCAAGAGCTTTAAACACTAAGTCCAGCTCTGATGGAAGTCTTCTGACATTCCCCTTTATAGTTCTCGGTGCCACCCTGGAGTAGTGGCTGAGAAGCAGGTAGATCACCTCACTAAAAACCGTCTCCGTGATATAAAGTGCAAACTCCTGATCTTCAAAGGACTCAAAGAGTCCAACTGCCTTCTGATTGCCTTTGAAGTACTCCACCAGAAGAGAACTGTCAATCAATACCTCTTTCATAATATTCCCTCTTCATTTCCTTCCATGTTTTATCGGTCTTTAAGATACCTTTTAGCTTCTTCAGAGTTTCAAAAAGCTCTTCCCTGTGAGACAGGTACCACGCTTTGGCCTCGACGTCCTTCTGAATAATCTCGGCATATTTCTTGGGAACTTTCACATGGATGACAACATCAACAATTTCTTCAGACATTGTACTCCCCATATAGTACTCAACAGTCTACTATAAAAAAGTTGAGAAATCAAAGCCTAACCACGTGCACCGAACATGAGATGCACGGGTCGTATGCCCTCACTGTCATCTCCGAGAGCAGTTTGAGCTTCTCGGGGTCATCGTTGTAGTGCTTCTCGGCCATCATCCTGACGTGGCGCTCCATTATAGCTAAGTTCATTGCCGTCGGTGTGATTATGTCCGCGTAGGCGACCTTTCCGTCCCTGACCTCAATTGTGTATGCGAGAACACCCCTTGGAGCCTCCGTGAGGCTAACACCGCGGCCGTCCCTTATCTCCACCTCGTCCCTCGGCCTTATCGGCCACTTCGCGAGTGTATCGTCAATTATGTCTATGGCCCTCTCTATGAAGTAGACGAGTTCGAGGGCCTGGGCGAAGTTGTTGGCAAAGCAGTTGTCATAGCGGAGCAGCTCCCTGTACTTTGCGTAAAGCTCCCTAGCCTTGCCGTAGAGCAGGTGCGCGTTGTTGATCATTCTTGAGATTGCACCGACCATGAAGGGCTTACCCCTGTAGAAGGAGTGCTTGGCGAAGCTATGCTCCACAACGCGCTCAACGATGTGCTTTTGGTAGTCCTCAACAGGGAACTCGAAGCCATCGCTGACCTTAATGTAATCTCCAAAGATGCCGTAGACGCCGTTCCTCGGCTTAACAGCCATGTGCACCATTTCTTTGTCCTCAACCTCTCTGTACTGTTCGAGCTTTGAGAAGAGCTCCACGGTGTATTCCGCCATCGGGAGGGCCGCTTTGAGCTCCCTCTTAAGCTCTTCAAACTGGGCCTTTGTTGGGAGCTTTCCAAAACCTCCCATTATGGCGTTCTCCTGATGGATGGGCCTTGAGGCCAGATAGTCCATTATCTTGGCGCCGATATTCTTTAAGGCCATCGCGTACTCTATTTCCTTCCTGTATCTGTCGAGCATGCTGAGCGGATTGGAGTAGCCGAGGTAGTCGGGGAGGACGAGGAGGTAGAGGTGAAGTGCATGGCTCTCAATCATGTCGCCTATGTAGACGAGATCCCTCAAATCCTGTATCTCCTCCCTCGGGGTGAATCCAACGGCCTTCTCGGCCGCTTCTACGGCGGTGAGCTTGTGAGCCGCTGAACAGAAGGAGCATATCCTCGGGTAAACGGCCAGAGCCCCTTCAAGCTTCTTGCCGAGCGTTATGGCCTCAAAGAACCTCGGGCCCTCTATGATGTTGAGCTTGACCTCCTTAACACCTTTGTCACCCAGGACTATCTCAATTCCGCCTTTTCCCTCCACACGGGCTATGTGGTCAACGGTAATGGGTATATACATCATTCTCCCTCCTCAAATATTTTCTCAACCATCTCCTCAAGCTTTGGATTGTGGGCGTTGAATATCCTCATTCTCTCAAGGATTTCCTCCTTTGTCAGGCCCTTCTCCTTAAAGGTCTTGGCCAGAGAGTCGAACCATGCAACGTCATAGCCCACAGCGCCCCTGCATCCAATGCACGCTATGTTGTAGCCAGGACATCTCGCATCACATCCGGCAACAGTCAGGGGCCCAAGGCACGGTTCACCCTTTTCGATGAGTATGCATGAGTTGCCCCTGAGCCTGCACTCGACACACACGGGGTAATCTATATCCTCGGGCCATGAACCGACGAGGAAAGTTCCAAGGGTATAGAGGAAGTCCTTCTTTTCAGGCGGGCAGCCGTAGAGCCTGTAGTCAACCTTGATGTACTT
>JALSON010000131.1 GCA_026986455.1 Thermococcaceae archaeon
GTATCTGCTCGCGATAAAGAACACCACAGATGAGGAGGTGATAGAATGAGAAAAGCGTTAGGATTGTTTGCTTTCCTTGGATTCACACTGTTCCTTCTGGGTGCAGCCATGAGCCTGAGGCCATTTGGTGCTCCTCCTCATGCCGAGATGGATCACTACTTTATAACCCATGCACAGGAGCAGGCATCGGCAAACAACGTTGTGACGAGCATAGTCTTCGACTACAGAGGTTTCGATACCCTCGGTGAGGCCACGGTTCTCTTCACGGCGGTTGCGGGTGTCCTCATGGCCCTCCGCAGGAGGGAGGTGAGCTCATGACGACCACAATCATCAAAACAACGACGAGGATACTGGCACCGCTGATACTCGTCTTCGGTGCATACATCATCCTCCACGGGCATCTGACACCCGGCGGTGGCTTTCAGGGAGGCGCGGTCTTTGCAAGCGGACTGGCCCTGCTGATAGTGGCGTGCGAAACCGATGTCGTCAAAAAGAGGTTTGAGAAAGTTCCCTTAAGCCCGCTTGAGAGCATAGGCGCCCTCGGCTTCCTCGGAATGGCGCTTCTCGGCCTGATGGGTTACACCTTCTTCAGGAACGTCATAGCAAACAGCGGGTTCATATTTGGAGGAAGGACACCCATAGGGATAAACCCGGGCTTCCTGAACACGGGTGGAACACTGGCATACATGAACATATTCGTCGGAATGAAGGTACTGGCAGGCCTCACAAGCATAGTGCTGATATTCTTCCTGCTCTTGGGAGGGAAAAAAGATGAATGGTGATATAATAGCAATAAACTTCCCCTTCATCGTGGTGGCTCTCCTGCTTGCACTGGGCTTTTACACGATAGGCTTCAAGCGGAACCTGATAAAGGTCGTCATCGGAGTTGAAATCCTTGAAGGGGCCGTAAACCTCTTCCTGATTGCACTGGGATACGTCAAAGGCGGCTATGCGCCTATATACACACTGGCACCGAAAAAGGCCGTTGGGAACATGGTTCTGCCGACACCCCAGGCACTCACCCTCACGAGCATCGTTATCGGTGTCGCGGTCTCAGCCCTCATGCTGGCCTTTGCCGTCAACATATACAGGCATTACGGAACCCTTGATGTTACAAAGATTAGGAGGCTGAGGGGATGATGGAGCACCTACCGGCTTTGATGATAGCCGTTCCTCTCTTCGGAGCATTCACAACACCCCTGCTCAAGAAGCGCTACAGCCTGGCATCAATGTGGGCGATAATAATCACGGCCGCAACCCTTGGTCTGTCGCTCCTCCTCGTTCAGGAGGTTCTCAGCAAGGGAATCATCGTCTATGTATTCGGAGCAAAGAACCCCTCGCTGGTGCTTCCCTCAGGATACAGGGTTCCCGTTAGAATCATATTTGAAATTGACGCCATAGGGGCGTTCATGGCACTTTCGGCAACACTCATGAGCTTCATCGGGGCGCTGTATTCATACAGCCACGTTAGAATGGAGAGCGGCCTTGAGAAGTACTACGCGCTGCTCCTCCTGCTCGAGGTGGGAATCCTCGGCATGGTTCTGACAGGAGACCTGTTCAACCTCTTCGTGTTCCTTGAGATAGCGGGAATAGCAGGTTCCGCCTTAGTGGGCTTCAGGAACTACAGGGGGGAGGCAAGCGAAGCGGGAATAAAGTACCTCATCGTGAGCGCGGTCGCTTCGCTCATGGTGCTGTTCTCGATAGGCCTCCTCTACGGCCAGTACGGCAACCTCAACATAGCATACCTGAGCACGCAGATACACTTTGATACCGTCGATATGATAGCCCTCGGACTGCTCTTCGTCTCGTTCGCTATGAAGTGCGGTTCGGTTCCGATGCACTACTGGGTGCCGGATGCATACACGGAGGTTCCGGCGGGCATAAACCCAACGCTGCTGGTGGCCACGTATGCAAGCCTCTACGCCCTGTTCAGGGTTAGCTTCAGCCTCTTCGGGGCAATCACATGGAACATGGCAAGAGTGGGCTGGATAATGAGCATCCTCGGAGTGCTTACGATGTTCATAGGAGTTACCATGGCATTAGTTCAGAAGGATGTCAAGAGGCTCATGAGCTACCACGCCATCTCGCAGACGGGCTACATGCTCCTCGGTGTTGGCGTCGGTTTAACGGTCCTCAACGACCCGGCCAAGCTTTCTGCATTTGGAAGAACCGCAATGGCGGGAGGAATATTCCACATCATAAACCACATAATCTACAAGAGCCTCCTCCTAATGACCGCGGGAGCTCTGTTCTACGTGACAGGCACGAGGAACCTAAACGAGATGGGCGGACTGGCGAGAAGGATGCCCTACACCACGATAGCCTTCATAGTTGGAGCCGCTGCAATATCCGGAATCCCGCCATTCAACGGATTCGCCAGCAAGTTCCTCATCTACGAGACCTCCTACCAGCTCAATCCTCTCTTAGCGGTGATAGCAATGGTAACGAGCGTTTTAACGCTTGCATCGTTCGTCAAGGTATTTGCATCGGCATTCCTCGGCCCGCCGCTTGAGAAGTATAACGAGGTCAGGGAGGTTCCGAAACCGATGGTAGCAGCAATGATAATCCTCGCAGTGCTCTGCATACTCTTCGGTCTGTTCCCGAATGTGGTGCTCAAGAACCTGATTTATCCGGCCGTTGATGCTCTGCTCAAGCTGGCACAATACCAGTCATGGGGTGGTCTGGCATGAACTTCACTCTGCTTTCACCTTCGGGATTCTGGGATCCCGTGCTCTGGCTGATATTCCTGATCCTCTTCGGAATCATAGGATACATCATCTACTCAAGGGGCAACCCGGGCTACAAGCCGAAAACCGAGCAGGTAAAGCCATACCTCAGCGGAAATGCGGAGCCCTCAAAGGAGAAGATAATGGTCAGGGCAGGGGACATCTACTGGGGATTCATAGAGGCCATGAAGGAGTACTATGAGGTGCTAAAAAGAATGCACACAGGCGATCTCAGGGACTACATACTCTGGTACCTTGGGATAGGGGCCGTTATACTCTTTATCCTCGTGGGGGGTGTGTGAATGGGAAAGCTTTACAGCTTTAAGCGCTCCCTCTGGGTTTTCCATGCCTCAGGGGGAAGCTGCAACGCCTGTGATATCGAGATCATCGCAGCACTGACGCCGCGCTACGATGCCGAACGCTTTGGAATCAGGCTCGTTGGCAGCCCGAGGCATGCGGATGTCCTCCTCGTCACGGGAGCAATCCCGAGGGACTTCGCCGACAAGCTGAAGAGGATATACGAGCAGATGCCCGATCCCAAGGCAGTGGTGGTCGTAGGATGCTGCGGAACGAGCGGAGGGGTCTTCTACGACTCCTACAACATAGCCGGGCCGATAGACGAGATAATCCCCGTTGACGTTTACATTCCCGGCTGTCCTCCGAGACCTGAGGCCATCATAGACGGAGTCGTCAAGGCGTGGCTCAAGATAGAGAAGCTCGAAAAACAGCTGGAGGGTAAGGAATGAGAGGAAAACCGCTAACACCTGAAAAGGTCATTGAAAAGCTGCAGGAGGCCCTTGGAGAGGCTATCCTCTCACATGGAATGAAGGAATACACCGTGGGAATTGCAAAAAAGAGGTCCTACAGGGAGATATGGATGGAGATAGACCGAAAGGCATTCAGAAAGGCGGTGGAGGAGATTTTCAGGCTCGACTATCCCCACCTGCACTTCATAATGGGGGAGGACAGCGGCGGAGATATGATAAAGATGATATACGGATTTGCGCTTTACCACGGCCTCCCGTGGGAGCAGGTTAGCATCGTGCTGAAGTTTAACCTGCCGAAAAGCGAGCTCGTTCTGCCGACAATCACCGATTTAATGCCCGGAGCTGAGACCAACGAGAGGGAAATCAGGGAGATGCTCGGCATTGAGTTCGAGGGGCTGAAGAACAAGAGACACCTGTTCCTTCCGGACGACTGGCCTGAGGGCAAGTATCCGTGGAGAAGGGATGAGTACGGAGTTGAGGACATGGTGAAGCACACCCACAAGAGCGTCAAAGAGATAAGGAAGGGGAGGGGTGAATGATGGCGAAAACCCAGTACTATGTTCCGGTCGGCCCGATTCATCCCGCACTGAAGGAGCCCATAAGGGTCGAGGCCGAGGTAGAGGGAGAGAGGATAGTCAGGGTGGATGTCAAGAGGGGATTCGCCCACAGGGGAATAGAATACATGGGCATGAAGAGGAACGCCATACAGACGCTCTACCTGTCCGAGAGAATCTGCGGCATCTGCTCAATCTCCCACCCATATGCATTCGTCATAGGCAGCGAGAAGGCGCTCGGAATTGAGGCCCCGCCGAGGGCGCAGTACATAAGGCCCATAATAGCGGAGCTTGAGAGAATTCACAGCCATATCCTGTGGCTCGGCGTCGTTGCCCACGAGATGGGCTTTGACTCCCTCCTCTTCTGGACATGGAAGGGAAGGGAGAAGGTTCTCGACCTGCTGGAGTTGCTCACAGGCAACAGGATCAACTACTCTGTCTTCATGATAGGCGGTGTGAGGAGGGACATCAAGGAGTCGCAGATAAAGGCGATAAAGGATGCGATTGACTTCTACAGGATATTCACAGAGGAAATGAAGAACGTGTTCCTCTCCGACCCGGTCTACAAGGCCAGAACAAGGGGGGTCGCACAGCTGTCAAGGGAGATGGCGCTCAAGCTGAACGTGTGCGGCCCGGTGGCGAGGGCCGCAGGGCTGAGAATGGACGTCAGACAGGACAACCCCTACGACGCATATGCTGACATAGAGGTCAGGGCGATAGTTCCCCAGGATATAGTTGGAGAGGCAAGGGGGGACGCATACGACATAACCCTCGTGAGGCTCTACGAGATAGAGCAGAGCCTTGACATAATCGAGTTCTGCATCGAGAACATGCCTGAAGGAAGGATAATGGCGATTCCGAACTACGTCGTCCTGCTGAGCAAAATAAAGAAGACGAAGGGGGAAGCCATCGGGATGCACGAGGCACCGAGGGGGGAGGTCGTGCACTACTTCAAATACGACGGAACCCGGGACGGTCCGGCCGTGTGGAAGGTCGTTGCCCCGAGCTACAACAACATCAACAGCTGGGCGCCCCTGCTCCTCGGGGCGGAGGTTGCGGATATCCCGATAGTCGTGGCATACATTGACCCGTGCATGTGCTGCAACGACAGAGTCGCTGTCGTGAGGGACAGGGATGGCAGGATCATGGACTACTCGCTCATACACAGGAAGGCGGTCGAGAAAACAATGAGGCTCAAGAGGGAGCTGGGGGTGAGGGCATGACCCCCGAATTCATAACCTATGCATTTGCCTTCCCCATCCTCGGGGTCTTCCTCGGACTTGTGTACAAGGGTATCGACAGACGTGTATCCGCGAGGCTAACGTCGAGGATAGGGCCGCCCATAAGACAGCCCTTCTGGGACGTAGGAAAGCTCCTCCTCAAGGAAACGATAGTCCCGGAGAATGCTGTGGCGTGGCTCTTCAACGCCATGCCCCTCGTGGCATTCGCCTCCTCGATGACGCTGCTGCTCTACATACCCTTCGGCATTCTGAAGGCCCCCCTTGAGGGATACGGTGACCTAGTCGTCATACTCTACCTGCTGACGCTCCAGTCCCTCGCAATGGCCATAGGCGGCTTTGCCTCGGGAAGTCCGTTCTCATCGGTTGGGGCCCAGAGAGAAATGGTTCTCATGATGAGCTACGAGATGCCCCTTGCAACGGTCATAGTGGGCTTCGCCCTTGTATACAGGAGCTTTTCGCTGACGACCATCGCCACGACGCCCGTCTGGAACATGGTCGGGCCTTTAGCCGGCATAGGAATTCTGCTCCTGCTCGTGGCACTCCTGATAGTAACACCTGCAGAGCTCGCAAAGCTCCCCTTCGACATAGCTGAAGCGGAAACGGAAATAGCCGAAGGTATGCTGGCGGAATACAGCGGAAGGAATCTGGCCCTGTTCTACCTCTCGGATGCGGTCAGGGGCTTCGCAATGGCGGCAATAGAGGTTGTGCTCTTCATACCCTTCACGCTGAGCTCGATATTCAACCTGAGCCTTACCGGCCCGGCCCTCTACATCGTGGAGGGGCTCTGGTTCCTCTTCAAGGTGCTTGTGGTCTACCTGCTGGCAATAACGCTTGTCAGGACGTCATTCGCAAGGTTCAGAATAGAGCAGGCATCAAGGGTGTTCTGGGTCTATGTGAACATCATAGCGCTCGTCGGGCTGGCTCTCGTGTGGATGGGGGTGTGAAGCATGGTCAACAAGATGATGTTCGTACTGCTGAAGCAGCTCGTCAAAAAGCCCGCCACAAACCCGTTCCCGGTCAAGCATGCACCAAAAAACGTAACAGAGCTTATAGAGAAGGTTCAGAGGGGAGAGGTGAAGATAAACCCGCCGGTCCCGGTTCCGGAGGGCTTCAGGGGGAAGCTGGTCTACGACCCTGAGAGGTGCATAGGCTGTCAGCTGTGCATAAAGGTGTGCCCCGCCGATGCGATGGAGTGGATTCCCGAGCTGAGGAAGATAAGGCACTATGTCTCAAGATGCATGTTCTGCGCCCTCTGCGTCGACATCTGCCCGGGCAAGAAGTTTCCGGGGGAAAAGAAAAACGTCAAAGCCCTCAGGATGAGCGAGGACTTCCTGCTGGCTGACTACGACAAGTACAGCGACAGCCTCATAGAGGAGCCGCCCGAGGCAAAGGAAGGGGGAGTTTAGCCCCGTTCCATCTAATTTTATTCTGTTCTGGCCTTTGCGTGCCAGTGCTATGCATGGCCGTACCTGTATTCCTTGATCAGGCTCTCAATCGTTCTCCTGTGAAGCCTCTCCGTCGAACCAAGGTAGCTGAAAACCGCCTTCATGTACTCATCGGTTGCCGTTCCAGCGAGTATTTTATAAACCTCCTCGGCCAGTGCTTCAAGCCGGAGAGCGGCCTCAAGAACCCTGAAAACATCGCCGCTCTCCTCAAGCTTCTCATCCAGCGACACGGAAGGCAGCTTTACCGGGAGGAGTTCCTTTGTATTGAATGTCCTCTCATAAACTGACATAAGCTTTCTATCATGCCGGGTGGCTTCCAGTGAAAGCAGCCTGAAGAGGCCATATGCGGAATCGTCGAGCCCGAGCTCCCTGGCCTTCCGGGCGAGCATCTCATACAGCTCGGCCTTCTTTCTCTCATTTAAAATCCAGTAGCTCAGGAGCTCCCTCAAATCCAGCTCTTTCAGCCGGAGCAGCAGCCCGTCAAAATCCTCCATTTCAACCACCGGTGAAGCATAGGGCTTTCTTTTTATCTTTTTTGTGGTATAAACGTCTAAGAAAGATTTTCTGAAATTAAAAAGCAATTTAGAAGGAGCTCTCAGATGCAGGACGGTTTTTGAATCATCTTTTCTTCCCCGGTTGATGTTTGGGGAGGAGCCTCAATTCCACGGGAATACTTCTTCACGCATATCTCATATTCCTTCCTGAGCTGGTTATAGTGTTCCTGCTCCACCATTGCGAGATATTCATACACCTTCCCAACATCTCCATTCCTCACTTTTTTCATCAGCTCCTCATAGATAGCCTCTGCCAAGAGCTCACTCTTCATGGCTTCATAGAGGATGGATATCACATCAGATGCCTTTTTGAATTTTTCAATTAACGGAAGCACCTCAACAGGAGGAATATCAACTTTCTCAAGCTGCTCCCCATAACGTCGTTTGTATATCTCAAAGAGCCTATCCCCATGTCCCTTAGACTCTTTTGCCAGAATGGCAAAAGTTTCTACTAAATCATCATCTAATCCAAGCTCTTTTGCTCTCTCAGCCAGTTCCCAGTAAAAACGTTCTTCTTCATGTTCTCCCGTTATCCAGTAGGATAAAGCCTCCTTTTCGCTGAGGCCAGCGAGCTTCTCCACAATTGCAGTCATATCAATTCCCATAACTAACCCTCCATCTACCTGACCAGCCATATCAGGAGAACCATCAGGATGTAGGTCACAACACCCAGGATGACGTGAAGTGCAATCCACAGCCGGTTCATCCTCTTCTCAATGAATATAAGGGCCCCGCTGAGCATTGTGATGCTCATAAGCACGAAGACGGCGTAGCCCAGCGTGTGGTGGTCTATCATCTCGGCACCCCCACGGGGAAGATGTATATCGGGTCTCCGTCCGTCCCTATTACCTCCGCGACCCTGTCATCGTGAAAAGCCCCCACGGCCACGGTTCCGAGGCCGAGCGCAGTTGCCTGCAGGTATATGTTCTCCCCTATGTGCCCCGCCTCCATATGCACGTATCTGATTCCCCTGTCACCGTAGTAACCGGTGGTCCTTTCGTAAAATGCCACGAGAACTATGTCTATGGCGGCATTTCCAACCCATGCCTGATCAAGGGCAGCCTTCTGAAGGGCCCTCCTGTAGTCCCCCTCCCTGACCAGAGCTATGGCGTGTTCAAATGGGTCGTAGCGGTAGATACCCGGCTTCAGCCCCCTCACATTTCCGACCACGACGTAAATCTCAAAGGGATACGTTGCCCCCGCACTCGGCGCGCTCCGTTTTTTCTCATGCGTTACCCCCTGGGCGGCCCAGAGCAGCTGGGAAAGCTGTTCCAGCGTCAGAGGCTCATTCCTGTATGAGCGTATGCTCTTCCTCCTCGCTATGGCCTCCTCAAGGCTCATGCTCCCCTGGAGTCTTGGCTCCGGGAGCTTTATGACCTCACCTGAAATGATACCACCCCCGCTTTCAATCTCAAGATACGGCTTGATGACTATCAGAAGGGAGGAAGCAAACACCAGAAGGACGACCGCATAGGAAAGCTGTCTGTAGTTCATAATTTATATATCGGCCTTCACCTATTTTAGATTTGCCTTTAGGGCTGTGCGCCGTTAAGCCGGGCAATGCCCCGAAAACGGCCCAGCACATACCTACTCTTCAACCGCCTTCTTTACCAGCTCCTCCGCCCTGACGACACCTATCCCTGCCTTCCTGCCCAGAACCTCCACGAGAACGTACCACACGGGCGAGCCCAGGTCGACGACCGCTCCTGTCTCGGCCTTTATCCTCGCCCCCAGCTCGACCTCGACCCGCCTGCAGGATTTTATTCTGCTCCCCCGCCTCCTGCACCTTACCGCGAAGCTCTCGCCCGGTTTTATTCTGGCCACCGCTATCTCAAAAGCCCTTTCAATGATCTCATTTTCCTCGCTCCTCACGAACTCATCTATGGGGATGACCCTGAAAATCGACTGGGTTTCAAATTCCTCAATCCTCCTCAATGCCTCCTCCCTCAAAAGGGGCGTTTCGGCTATCAGAACCCCCTTCCATTCAGTCCTTCTGATCAGGACTTCACCCAGAGCCCACTCAAGCTCAAGGGATGCATCCCCCTCCCTCCCTGTCGGAACAGTAACGAGCAGAAGTGTCATCAGAACACCTCCAATGGACAAGCTTTTATATGTCCGTGGCTTTAAATTTAAACTTGGTGGGTAAAATGGAGCCAAGAGGCCTTAAACTTTATCCCATTGAAGGTTATGAAATCTATGGGTTATCAAGGAATCCCTTCGAGCAGCTCGCGAGTGAGGGAATAAGCGACGTTGAGAGCATTCATGTTTATCAGGAAATTGACATGCGCCTCTCCATGATAATTTCGGAGGTCATAGGGAACAGAAGCTCAATCGCACTGTCCATAATCGGTCCCCTCGGGATGGGGAAGACCCAGAGGCTCAAGAGCATCGCAAAGGCCATAAGCGACAGCAGGGGAAAGGCCATATACGTGAAGGTCGACACGAACGACATACTCAAACTCACGAGGGACATCTTCTACGCACTAAAGCCGCCGAGGAGCAGGACGAACATATTCCTTGAGAACCTAAGCAGAAAGCTGGGCTTCATAGACAGGCTTGAGAAGATGCTGAGCTCGACCCAGGAGTACAAATCGAGGGACATAGCGGAGCTCCTGACGGAGCAGATGGGAAAATACCCCTACTGTGCCCTCCTCCTCGATGAGCTGGAGAACATGCAGACGGCGAGGGAGCAGGATAAAATCCAGTTTTTTGAGATGCTCAGGCACTTCATAAGCAACATGCCGCAGGGGTGCATCGTGGCATTTGCCTGCATCCCCGAGGCATACGAGGAGTACTCAAAGATATTCCCCGCTTTCTTCATGCGCCTTCACTACGAGTTCAGATTAAGACCGATGAGCATTGATGAGGCATATGAGCTCGTGAAGAAAAGGCTCAACAGGGTCAGAATCCGGGACACTGCCGACCCGCTCTATCCATTCACAGAGGAGGCGATAAAGCTCATCCACGAGCTCGGACACGGGAACCCGAGGCAGATTTTAAGGCTTCTCCACTACGTGCTCAGCGAATCTGCAAAGCACAAGTTCGACCCGATAGATGACTACGTTGTTACGACGATCCTTGAGGAACCCAAGAGCCTTGAGGAGTATCTGACGAGGATTCCGAAGGAGTACAAGGATCTCGTGGAGATCATAGTGCACAAGTTCAGCGGGGGCCCCGTGAGCTACATTCAGGTTGCGAAGGAGGCAAAGAAGCCGGGGATACAGGTCTACGACCAGCTTGAAGAGCTTATAAGGCTCGGCTTCCTCGTCGGTGATCCGAAGGGCAACTACAAGGTTCCGGAGTACGTCAGAAAGTTCCTCGAAGGGGAGGAGACAGGGACGAAAGAAGTGTGATGCACATGCCGAACTACGACGTCCACGTGCTCAGTGGCATAATCAGTTACCCTGCAGCCGTGGCTGTGGCCGGCGTTCTGTCGGCTGCAGGGGTTCCCTTCAGGCTCACCTCAATAGCCCTCATCCTGGGCTATGCATTCTACGTTCTCGGAAGCGATTTGCCTGATATGGATCACCCCAATGCACTGATACACCGGGGAACGAAACCCCTCGTCGCCGTTGCGGTTGGGAGTGCGGTTTTCATCAGGAGTTATCCATATATCAGCGTCTCCTCCCGGAGCTGGGTGAACCTGACAATCAGCTGGCTGATAGCGGCAACAGCAGCCTCCGCTTCATGGTATGCATTCACCGCGGTCATGCCGAAGCACCGGGGCATAGTCCACTCCCTCCTGTTTGCCCTGATATATGGGGGGACGGTGTTTGCTCTCGTCCATTTCGGAATTGGAATCAGCTACGGAGAGGCCCTCATGGTTGGCTTCGCGGCACTCAGCGGCTACACCCTTCACCTGATCCTCGACAGGGACGTGGCCATTGTATGAGCTCCCATTCATTAACCATAAATGTTCCATAATGCTTTTAAATGACTCAAATCAGCTGAATCTGGAGGTGGGAAAATGTTCAGTTTGACAGGATTTTCACGCTCTAAAGAGGACGAAAGTAAAGTCTGGGATGTCCTTATCATAGGTGCCGGGCCCGCGGGATTCACGGCAGCCATATACGCCGCCCGCTTCGGCCTTGAGACGAGGATAGTGAGCAGGGATCTCGGGGGGAACATGGCGCTGACCGACATCATAGAGAACTATCCGGGATTTCCTGATGACATAAGCGGTTCTGAGCTCACCGCGAGGATGCACGAGCAGGCCAAGAAGCTCGGCGTTGATGTGGTCTTCGACGATGTGGAGAGAATAGACCCGACCGAGTGCGCGTACTACGAGGGGCCGTGCAAGTTCGTGGTGAAAACGAAGAACGGCAGAGAGTACAAGGCAAAGACCATAATAATAGCGGTCGGTGCCTCCCCGAGAAAGCTCAACATCCCGGGAGAGGAGGAGCTGACCGGAAGGGGTGTTTCCTACTGCGCCACCTGTGACGGCCCGCTCTTCAAGGGGAAGAAGGTAATAGTGGTTGGCGGCGGCAACACGGCACTGCAGGAGGCGCTCTATCTCAGGAGCATAGGCGTTGATGTGACGCTCGTCCACAGACGGGACAAGTTCAGGGCGGACAAGATACTCCAGGACAGGTTTAAGGCGGCAGGAATTCCGGCCATACTGAACACTGTCGTCACTGAGATAATAGGGAAAAACAGGGTCGAGGCGGTCAAGCTGAGGAACCGCGTGACCGGCGAGGAGAGCGAGATGGCGGTTGATGGGGTCTTCATCTTCATCGGCTACGAGCCGAAGACGGAGTTCGTCAAGCACCTCGGCATAACCGATGAGTACGGCTACATACCGGTGGACATGCACATGCGTACGAAGGTGAAGGGAATCTTCGCCGCCGGCGACATAACCAACGTCTTCAAGCAGATTGCAGTGGCGGTGGGTCAGGGAGCTATTGCCGCAAACTCAGCGAAGGAGCTTTTGGAGGAGTGGAACTCAAAGGTTGTTGAGTGAGGTTTCCTTCTTTTTAAGCCTTTCTCTAAGCTCTTCTTTTGTCAAATACACTATTCCACTGGAGTTGCCTATTATGTACGGCTCACTCTTGGGAGTTTTCTGCTTCGTAAATGAAACCATCCCGGTAAAAAGAGCCTGAATGAAGATGAATACTCCAATTTTTTCGTCAAAGAGATATGAAAACACAACGCCAAAAATAAGAGCGACCATCATGGCCATCAGAGAACGATAAACCCGATTTCCGCGGGGCTCCTCAAACGGTGAAGCCTTTTCAAGTTCAATCCCATCGAGCTTACCCATATTCACTACCTAACCACCGAAAAACAACACCATTGAAAGTTTATTAACTTTGCGCCCTCATGAACAGCTATCTTTTGCAAACTCACTCTTATCGGGCGTTTATCGAAAATTCTTCGGTCAAACATGTGCATTGATGAACATAGAGTTATATAGTTTTACGTGTAGTTTCTCCGGTGATTGTCATGGTGAAGAGACCCGAGGTTAAGGAACTCCCGGGCCCGAAGGCCAGGGAGGTTATAGAGAAGAATTTTGAACTCCTTGCAACGACGACGCAGGATCCGGAAACCCTTCCAATAGTCATCGACCATGGAGACGGGATATTCGTCTATGATATTGATGGAAACGCATTCTACGACTTCGGAAGCGGCGTTGGAGTTTTGAACGTCGGTCACGTCCACCCGAGGGTCGTCGAGGCAATAAAGAAGCAGGCAGAAAGATTTACCCACTTCGCCCTGAACGACTTCTTCTACGAGAACGCAATAACACGCGCCC
>JALSON010000132.1 GCA_026986455.1 Thermococcaceae archaeon
ACATGAGAATCCTTGAAGGGGTTGGGAAGAGAAAGTCGGAGATTTACCCCCTAAGGCTTTTCTTTTTCGAGGGCTATGCATTTGCCTTTCTGCCATTGGTTCACAAGTACGGCATTGGGAACATCCTTTTCGGAAACGAGTACGACGATCCTCGTGGCTACGAGCCCTTCCACGAGATAGAGCACTATAATGCTACCTACGACCAGAGTCAGGACTTCGAGAAGTACATGACCGACTGGTTTAAAAAGCGGGGTCTCGGAATTCGCCAGTGGTCGGCGGTCAGGCCTTTGACCGGCTTAATAGTCGAGAGAATCCTCCACAACCGCTATCCCCATTTGTTCCGCCTCCAGCGTAGCTGTCACTCCGTCCATAAGGAGGGTAATGATTACATCCCCTGCGGAACGTGCTTCAAGTGCAATGGAATCCTCACGTTTCTCCTTGCCAACGGGATAGATCCAGGGCTTATCGGTTATAAGGACTGGCACATCATCACACTTCCCGAGAGACTGAAGAGGGGACTCGTTCGCCTTGACAGGGACGAGCTTGAGCACTCCCTTTACCTCATAAAGCACAACTTCCCTGACTTCATGCTCGACGGGACGCCTCACTGGCACGTTGAGATGATACACTTTGATGAGAAGAGTTCCCACATTGATAACGCTCCCCTCCAGTTCAGAAGCGTGCTCTATTCAATTTTTGAAAAATACACGAAAGGCTATGTCTATTTGATGGGTAGCAGATGGATTAGAATAAGTCACGAGGAGGCTGTGAAGGGTGTTCCGCCGGAAAAAGAGGGAGCTGCCTCCAATTGAAGAGACCGCAAGAAATTTCAGAATTGTTGACGGCGAGTCATATCTTGATGAAATCTTCAAGTACGATATGGAGGTCAGTAGGGGCTTTGTTAAGGAGGGGCTTACTGAGGAAGAATACGCAGAGGCTTATCCCAGGGTGGTTAATAATCTCTTTTCCTTTGGAACTCACAAATTCTTTGTAGCAGTTGACCTTTACAACCGCTACCTTGGACATGTATGGATCCGCGTCACTGAGGACACAGTTGACTTTGTACCAACAGCTTACATCCTCGACATAGAAACTAAAGTTCGGGGAGTTGGAGTAGGCTCAGCACTCCTTAAGCGGGCAGAGGAGTGGGCGAAGAAGGAGGGAGTAAAAAAGATCTCTCTACGTGTTGAAATCGATAATCCCTTCCTTAACTGGTACCTTAAGAGAGGCTATCGCGAGAGAGCTTTAATCCTTGAGAAAGCCTTTGAAAATCTCTCCCAATCTCCAACCACGGGTTGAAAACCTCAGGGTTGGGAAAGTCTTTAATCCGACGGGCCGGTTATATAATCCGATGCTTATCAAAGGGAGGATAATCGGAATCAATGGCTCGTTCCCTTTTACGGCCAGGAAAGAGGGAGAGCGCATTGAGCTCAGGGTCGAGCTTCCAGATGGCCCCTTAGAGTACTCCGTTGAGTGTTCCTGCCTTGAGCCCCTTGAGCTCCTGAGCCTCCTCCTGCCCTCCATCGAGGGTAAGGCAGGTGAGATTCGGTGGGTCTTTGTGGAGGAAGCTGTTGAGGACGGAGGGGCAGGATCAGGAAGGCACTTTGGTGGAAATAAAGAAAAACGTCTTACTGGTTTCTAAAAACCTCTCAGCTGAGGGCATGGGCATTGTTCCCAATGGAAAATTGAAAGAGAACCTTACGGTTC
This sequence comes from Thermococcaceae archaeon, assembly GCA_026986455.1. Taxonomy (GTDB): domain Archaea; phylum Methanobacteriota_B; class Thermococci; order Thermococcales; family Thermococcaceae; genus Thermococcus. Next base: position 1,708 of record JALSON010000132.1, read on the forward strand.
TTCCCTGAAAAGCCTCTTCAGGTTCCTCTCAAATGGCGGGTAAACAACGCCTCTCTCAGTTATTATTCCCGTCAGATACTTGTGCGGCGTAACGTCGAAGGCCGGGTTGTAGACGTCAACCTCCGGCGCAATTCTGCATCCGCCGCACGTCAGAACCTCCTCCTCGCTGCGCTCTTCAATCGGTATCTCCTTCCCGCTCTTCAGGCTCATGTCTATCGTCGACAGCGGTGCGACAGTGAAGAACGGAATTCCATGCTCCTTTGCGAGGACAGCCAGGGTGTATGTCCCGATTTTGTTTGCAAAATCGCCGTTCGCTACAATCCTGTCCGCTCCAACTATTATGGCATCAACCTTTCCCTGTTGCATTACAAAGCCGGCCATGTTGTCAGCTATTAACTTCAGCGGGATTCCATCATAGTGATACTCCCATGCGCTCAATCTTGCCCCTTGAAGAACCGGCCTCGTCTCGTCCACCCAGAGAAGCCTGAGCTTTCCCTCCCTGTGCATGACCCTCAGAACAGCGCCCACGGTTCCGAGATGAACTGTTGCCAAACTGCCAGCGTTGCAGTGGGTTAGGATATTCCCTTCCGGCAGGATTTCAGCTCCAATGTGCCCCATCCTCAGGTTTGCCTCAACATCTTCATCCGCTATTTTTTGGGCTTCGGCGACGATGAGTTTCCTAATCTCATCGATGGGACTCTCAAGGTTCTCCTCCACAAGCCTTTTGATTCTGCTGAGAGCCCAGAAGAGGTTGACCGCTGTTGGACGGGTGTTTTTCAGAATCTCGTATGCTCTGTAAAAACCGTCAAGGAATTCCTCCCTGCTCCCTGCCCCTGAAGTTTCAGCATACAGGGCCAGCCCGAAGGCTGCGGCTGCCCCGATGGCAGGGGCACCGCGCACCTGCATCGTCTTTATCGCCCGTGCAACTTCCTCCACTGTTTTCAGTCCGATGATCTTAAACTCCCGGGGAATCAGCCTCTGGTCAATCAGATAAACCCTTTGCTCCCTGTACTCCACGCTCCTCGGAAGCCTGGTGAGGTCTTCAGGTCTGTACTTCATGAGCACCACCCTAAAGGCTTTATCTCCAAAGTTTAAAAATTCAATTGGTGGTTCGGGTTGGTAAGGTTAAACGATTTTAACAGTAATCTTAATCCCGACGATGAACAGGCAGTTTTTGAGCGTACTGTTGTCCGGCAACAGCATGATGTTATGAGAATCTTCATCACGGGCAAGCCGGGAGCCGGTAAAACAACACTCATCCTTGGGACGGTTGAAGAGCTGAAGAAGAGGGGATACAGGATCGGCGGGATGGTAACCCGGGAAGTGAGGGAAAGGGGAAAAAGGGTGGGATTTAAAATTAAGGCGTTGGACACCGGGGAGGAAGGGATTCTGGCCTGGGTGGGAGAGGGGCATCCGAAGGTGGGCAGGTATGCTGTTAATCTCCATGACCTTGAGAAGGTCGGTGTTGGGGCTATAAGGCGGGCAATAGGGGAGGCGGATCTGGTAGCCATAGACGAAATCGGAGCAATGGAGTTTAAAAGCAGGGAGTTCAAAAACGCCGTTGAGGAAGCAGTAAACAGCGGAAAACCCCTGCTGGCGGTGCTGTACAGAAGATGGGTGGATAAATTCCGGGGGAGAGGCAGAATCTACACACTGAGCCATGAGAACAGGGAGGCGGTTCGGAAAGAGATCATGGAGATGCTCTCAGAGGCATTGAAAGGGGATATCTAACCTGAGGAAGAGTAAATAACATGGAACAAAATCACTGCCCGCTTATGAGGTCCTTGCAGTTTTCACAGACCCATCTCTCGGCTCCTTCATGTATGACCCTGTACAGTGGTCCGTACTGCCCGCAGAGCTCGCAGATCCCATAGACCTCTGTCTCAGGCTCTTCCTCTGCTTCTTCCGTGTTATATGTGTTAAGGGCTGCCAGCAGATCCGCCGCGGTTACAAATCCTATCGGCCTTCCAAGCCTCGTGACCAGAAGTCTCCTTATCCCCTTGTCCATCATTTTATCAATTGCATCCTGAACCTCATAGTCGTCCTCAATTGTTATCGGGTTCTCTGTCATAACCTCGGCGACCCTGACGCTCTTCGGATCCTTCTCTTTTGCGACGACCTTGTTCAGTATGTCCCTGTCCGTTATTATCCCAACAATCTCGTCATTTTCAACAACAACAGCACTGCCCACCTTGTTTTTTGCCAAAATCCTTGCCACCTTATGGATGGTATCCCCCGGATGCACGATAACGGCCTTCCTCTTTACCACTTGTCCCACAGTAACTCTTGGAACCATTGATATCCCTCCTGTCAATGGAGGATTTGGGAGAGAACTTAAAAATGTTTTGGGATTCATGGGTATGTGGATAACATTATGGCTTTCGTCTGTTGAAGTAGTAACCGAGCAGCAGAAAGACCGCGATGAAGGCTCCAAAGGCGGCTATGTATGGAAGGTATGGATGGGAAGGAACCTCCACGGGATGGGCTGAAGTTGTGGTGGTATTTGCTGCACTCTTTGTCATGACAAACAGTTTTGATGCATTTGACGATGTTTCAGGGGCCATGGTGTTATTGACTGCCGCAACTGCAGGTTTCACGATGCGGCTCGTGAGTTTATACACGCCGAAGGCTATAAGGCCGGCCACGGTCAGGCTTATGACCTGAATCTTTTCAAATGTCCGGAGGAACTTCTTTCTGGCCTGCGGTTTTCCGGGCAGGAGAAGAATTGGCTTCGGGGATGCCCTGTAGAGTTTGACCTCCTGCAGCCGCTTTCCATACTTCTTCCCGGCGATCTCAACGAGGCCAACCCTGCTCATCTTGTCTATATGGTACGAAACTGTGGAAATGGGCATATTCAACCTTGAGGCGATTTCGCTGATTGAAAGTTCCTCATCCTGAAGAAGCTGAAGGATGGCAAGGGCTTTGTCATTCAGCAGAATCTGAGCAAGCTCCCTGGCTTTATCATCACTGGCATGTATTGTCTCAAACTTCAAAAAGCTCCCACCTGAAAAGGTTTGAGTGAAGAGGATATTAACTTTTCTATCACTCCAGAACGGGTTGTAGTGTAAGCCGGAGCAGCATGGCGTAAAGTGATGAAAAGGAAAGAAAAGCTAAACTCATGGCTTCTCCATGATGATCTCAATTGTTGAGGTGTTAGCTGTTCTGCCGTCGGCTGTTGGGAGCTCCTCTGTGCCGATCTTGATCTCCTTGACCCTGACCTCTGGGAGGAATCTGTTCCTGACGATCTCTGCAACATCAACGGCTCTGCTAATGGCCCTTCCTCTGGCCTTGACGCTAACTTCCTTAGCGCCCTCGTTGAACTGTGTTATCACGGCGAGGACATAGTTCATAACAGGCTTCTTTCCTATGTAGACAACATGCTCCTCTGCCATCTTTGGCACCTCCGGAATTTTGTCGTAACATTCTCAGGAGATTAGGTTAAATACTTTTCGCTGACCTCCTCCCCTTTGAGGGGGAGGTTTGAGGGGTTTCATTTAGACCCACTAAAAAGTGGGTTTTCAACCCCTCTGGCCCGGCCTTCGGCCGGTTACCCCTACCTGCCGATAAGGCCGGAAGGCTCGGGGTTATGGTTTTCAGTTTTCGCAAAATGTTAAACGCTCCAACTAAATCAGCATTCATGATAAGCCCTGTCGCGGGACACTTAAATAATCCACGAAGGAAGCGAGCCCCATCGTGGGGCTTCCCGCAGACGGGGCAAAGCTTTGAAGTAAAAGCCTCATTCACGACCACAACACGAATACCATACTCTTCAGCAACTTCCTTTAAACGCTTGATGACGTAATTAAACCGCCAGACGTGGGAGAGGAGGAAATTCTGCTTTTTGCCCTTATTAGAGTTCCTTGCTATTCCCTTTGGATAACCAATCACAATCTTAGAAACTCCGAGCTCGTAGAGTTTTCTAATCGTCTGCCTTACCGTAGTGTTGATGTAATGCCTTGCTTGGAGTTTGGCTTTAGCGTGCATTCCCTTAAGCTTCCTGCTCTTTTTACAGCCTGACTTGTTGAGTTTTGACTGGTAACCGGCAATCCTCTTTTGCCAGTAAAAATCAATACTCTTCAGCGGTCTTCCATTCACGAGAAAGCTTTTCCCGTTTTCAACGTAGACTGCCATTAAATTATTCACGCCCAAGTCAATCCCCGCTGAAAGGCTTCCCTTTGGGGTTCTTGGAACACTTGTCCACTCTTCATCATCAAGTTTTTCCTTAACTGTAAGGCTAATGTGGGCATACCATTTGTGTTTAACTTCATCATAAGTTATTTCTAACCGCCCCTGCTTGCCCTTTAAGTGTATTCTCCCCTTGAATTGAACTTCCAAGCGTTTGAACTTTCCGAGACCTTTGAGAATAAGTTTGTTTCCGTTAATCTTGTATTGGTCTTTCCTGAGGACGATTAAGGGTCTTCTCTCCCCGTTTTCTTTGAGATAGTTCGGCGGTTTTAGCTTGAACCATTCTGGCAGTTCACCATTCCGCTTTTTTCTGAGGAGGGAGAAGAACGAACGCCAGGCTTCAGCGTTTTTCCTCGTTATTTGTTGAACCGTTGCCGAACCGATTTCCTTCTTAAACTCTTCATAAACCCTCTTTTCAGTCTTGTTGAAGTCCACGATTTTGTCTTGGAAGTATTGTTGTCTCCTTAGATAATTCACCCTATTCCAGACTTTGGCTCCAGCGTCGGCTAACTCGGAGAGAATTTTCTCCTGCTCTTTGGAGGGTTGGAGTTTAACCGTTACTGAACGCTTCATTTCAATTAATAGTATAATTATTAAGCTTTAAAAAAGTATCGCTTTCCTGCCAAACCATCCCAAATGTGGACGAGTAGTGCATTTACCTGTCAAAGCAAAAAGCTTTAAGCAGGAGAATTATCATTCACATGGTGATATCATGGCCGTTCACCCCATCGATTACCGCTACGGAAGCGAGGAAATGAGGCGCATCTGGGACGAGGAGAATAAGCTCCAAAAGCTCCTCGACGTTGAGGCGGCTTTAGCCAGGGCACATGCGAGGGTGGGGAATATTCCGGAGGAAAGTGCAAGGGTAATAAGCGAAAAAGCCAGCACCGGATATGTAAAGGTTGAGCGCGTTAAGGAGATAGAAAATGAGATCCACCACGACATAATGGCCGTCGTTAAAGCGCTAACTGAGGTCTGCGGAGAGCACGGCAAGTACGTTCACCTTGGGGCGACTTCCAACGATATAATTGACACCGCAAACGCCTTGCTCATAAAGGAGTCCCTCGAAATCATACTCGAAGATTTAAGGGAGCTCCGCTCGCTCCTGAAAGACCTCGCAAAAGAGCACAAGTACACCGTCTGCATTGGGAGAACCCATGGGCAGCATGCCGTCCCCACAACCTACGGGATGAAGTTCGCCATATGGCTCGATGAGATTCAAAGGCACATAGACAGGATTGAAGAGGCCAAAAATAGAATCCTCGTCGGCCAGATGAGCGGCGCCGTTGGGACGATGGCATCTTTCGGTGAAAAAGGCCTTGAAATACAGCGCCTTGTAATGGAGGACCTCGGCCTGAAGCCTGCGAGAATCAGCAACCAGCTCATCCAGAGGGATGTTTATGCGGAGTTAATGGCAATCCTGGCTTTAATAGCATCAACGCTCGACAAAATTGGCCTTGAAATAAGGAACCTCCAGAGGACGGAGATTCTGGAGATTGGCGAACCCTTTGGAAAGAAGCAGGTGGGCTCATCAACGATGCCCCACAAGAGGAACCCCATAAGGACGGAGAAGATATGCGGCCTCGCCAGGGTTATCTACTCAAATGTAATGCCCGCCCTGTTAAACAACCCCCTGTGGCACGAGCGCGATCTGACAAACTCCTCCGTCGAGAGGGTTATCCTCCCCGAGAGCTTTGTCCTCCTCGATGAAATGCTCAAAAACATGAAAAAAGTCCTCAGCGGCCTCGACTTCTTCCCGGAGAATATTAAGCGCAACCTCTACATGACCAACAATCTCATCATGGCGGAACCTCTAATGCTCAGGCTCACGGAGAGGGGCATGGGGAGGCAGAAGGCCCATGAACTGGTCAGACAGCTGGCTATGAAAGCTTTTAAGGAAAAGAGGGACCTGATAGAGGTGGCCAGGGAGAATAATGATGTCAGAAAGTTTCTGGATGAGGGGGATCTGGAGAGCCTGAAGCCGGAGAACTACATCGGACTGGCACCCCAGATAGTTGAAAACGTAATCGCCTGGATAGAGGAGAATGAGCGGAAAGAAGTGTTGTGAGGCTCTTATCTTTTATTCTATGTCCCTAAAATTCTTTTTCATATCCTGGTCTTGCAGTGCACACTGACTCTCAAAATTTTCGGTGAATCTTAACTTTTATAAATAGTAATAATTAATACATTGAATTATATGTTAATCCTTATTTTAAATGAAATTTTATATTTGGTTATGATAACAAATATGATAAATTACTATAAAAAATATTACTTTTTTCCATTTTTTGACTATTTTAAAATGTAATATTGAAACAATGTTATAATATTGCGAGAGGTGACCGGCACTTCACATCACATGCAGGTTATCCTAAAATTCATGAAAATCCATAAGTTCGCCATGAGATCCGGGCTTCATGAACCAAAAATTGATTACGATTTACAGTGGTGTTAATTCCCGCCATCCCATTCCTTGGAAGCACCGGCTGATGCTCACGCAGGAGTCCAAGCTGAGTTGGACAGGATTAGTAGGGTGAGGAGGTTTCCATCCAGCTCGATGTTCTCAGCTACGCTCCGGCGCACGTGACTTTTGTACTTCACTGTTTGCCTCTCGTTTGGTGTTCTTTTTTGTGCAGTTAAATTGGATATAAGGTACATTATATCCAATTTTCATGAACACAAATAAACATTAAAAGGGCTGTTTCATGAGTCCGGCAGGCGAGTTTGGGTTCTTGTTTCCTGCAATTCTTTAATATATGCCTCAAGGATTATTTTTGAGCGGGTGAGCAGTCTCCGGTATGTGAGTTTTAAAGCTTGAATGGGTTTTCCGTCCCTCGAAAGCCGCCCTATCCTAAAAATCTGTTGGGGGTAGTGAACTCTTTGGGGCGTTTAGTATAATGCCGCTATACTAAAAAAGACAGTCCAAAACTCGGTGAGAGATAACCGACGTATACCAAAGACGTATGGGGGGCGTATCTTAGCCCTTTCCTATCTTTCTTTCCATAACACCTCATACGCCAGTTGTATCCTTTTTGGCTCTGAGTTACATCTGTCAGTCGTAAATTTTTTGGATTTTTTACTAACATTCATTAATTTAGAATATATTTTCTATAATTGAAATTAAAAACCTCAATAACATTGTTTATAATAGATTTGTAAAAAAACGTATTTTTATTATGATTAATTCTAGACAAAATATATCTCTTACTAAACGTAATAATTCACCGAAATTTTTGAGAGATAGAAGGGATAAGAGATTAGGACAGCCTAAAATAAAGAAAGAGAAAGAGGCGGGAGAAATTGGGAAATACTCTGCGGAAAACGGTTTGTTTGGAAAAATGCTCAATTATGGTTCTTCTTCACCCGATACCTCTGGGACCTCATTTCCCTGGGCCAGGATTATAAGCTCCCTTCCCTCAACCAGCATCTGAGCAACCTTTTTTCTTGCTGATGTGAGTGCCCTCCAAACAGTCCCCCTTGAGACCCCCATTCTGTTTCCTGCCTCTTCCTGGGTTAGCCCCTCATGGTCAACCAGTCTGAGAGCCTCAAACTCCTCATATGTCATGAATATTGGCGGTTTTGGCTGTCCGATGGATGGGAGGGCGGGATAGAAGTGTCTGACCTGAGGTATAAACCCTATCATGCGCATCTTCCGCCTTCTGCCCCTTCCTCTACCTCTTCCCATTGCCCATGGCATTTTAATCCCGTTTGAGGTTGGAGAGAAGGGTTTATAGGGATTTCCCCTGTAGCATCTGCATGAGGGATATCTGATGGAGAGCAAATCCCAAAAATTTGTGTGCCCCTTCTGTGGATACAGGGCGGGAAGTCTGGAGGAGCTGAAGAGGCACATACTTGAGAGGCACACCCTCAACAGAGAGGATGTTAGGGGGATCACTAGGGGCGGATTTAGGCGTTGAGAGTTGATGTTGGGATGCTTGGCTTTAAGCGCTCACGGAAACAACCCCAACTCCGGAGCACCAGAAAAGGTTAATAACCCTCGGAGAAACCTTTCAATGGTGGGAAAAATGGGGTTTAAAGTCACTGAGAGGAAGATAGGATGGCATAAGGACTTTGACAGCTCGCATTTTTTGGTTCTCCCCTACGAGAGCAAGTGCCTCCGCATTCACGGGCACACCTACAACGTCGATGTGGAAATATGGGGGGAGCTCAACGAGAACGGCATGATTTTTGACTTCAATCACCTGAGCAGTCTTGTGAAGCTCCTCGACCACAGGATTCTCGTGAGCGAAGGATGGGTGAAGGAGAGGCGGAAGGACAGGGTTATAATCGAGAGGAATGATAAGCACATAGAGCTCCCCGAGAGCGAGGTGGTGCTCCTCAACAAGCCCAATGTCACCGCCGAGTACATAGCGGAGTGGTTTGCAGAAAGGGTGGCTGAGAAAGCAGGGAGCAATGTAAAGCGCATAAGGGTCAAAGTGTGGGAGGACCCGAGGAGCTACGCGGAGATAACCCTTGAGGGCGCCTCTTCAATCAATACTTAACGTTTCTATTTTCGCCGAAACCGATAAATAGATGGACGTCGAATTGTGGTTGAGGTGTTTTTATGAAGTGGGTGACGCGAGAGCACGTCCACGTTGACAGGGTTGCCTGTCCGTGGCTTATAAAGCGTTTTATTGACCCGGAGGCGGAGTTCGTTTTCGTGCCCCGCAATACGGACCCCTCGACCATAACAGAGGGTATACCCTTTGACTTTAAGGGCGTTGAGCTCGGACACCACGACGGGAAATGCTCCTTCGATGCTTTCGTTGAGAAGTATAACATAACTGATCCCGCGGTTTTGAAAATTGCCGAGATTGTGAGGGAAGCGGATACACATGTGGAGAATCCCCAGCCCCTCGCCGTAGCGCTGGATATACTCGCGCGGGGCTACCGCATGATATGCGAGGACGACTACGAAACGCTTGAGAAGGAGTTCTACCTCTACGATGCCATGTATGCCTATTTCAAGAAGCTGGCGGAGGAGGGGAAGCTTTAGCACTCCCTCTCTCCTTTTCCTTTTTCTGTGTGCTGTTCATGCAGGGCATTCAGGCTTTTTTCGGCTCTCTCCTTCAGCATTGTGAAGTATTCCTCCCCAAATGTTTCCTCGGCCTCAATGGCGAGTTTGCGGGCCTCCTCCAGATATACAATTCCGAGCCCTCTGAGGGCTATTCTCTCGGCTATCTCGACTATATAGCCCGTGAAGGAATGCAGCAACTTCATATAATCTTTCTCGAAACCATGTTCCTTGAGCCATCCTTTGAGTGTTAAAAACAGCTTAAATGCCGGAATCTCGGTGCTTTCATCCTCAAAACGGCGGTAGCGTATGAGGAGGTACTGGAGCACGGAGATCAGGAATCTGCCGACCAGCGCCCTATCCCCCGCAAACTCCGCGAATTCGCTTAAACCTCTTTTTCCGCTCTCCTTAAATGCTTTCAGGAGTTCGATGTGTGGCGTATTGTATGCGGAAAAGTCCACCCCTTCAAGCTCCTGAATTTCTGGCAGCACATTAATCAGGAGTTCATTCATCCGTGGCATTCCCTCACCCAAAGAATTAAATTCACCTGTGCTTATTAGCTTTGAGGTGATAGCATGAAGGTTTCAAAGGGCAGGTCGTTTCTCTTCAGGATCCCGGAGGATGAGGAGTTCGGGGCGTTCATAAACGGGTTTGCGAAGAGGCACAATGTTCTCATCGGAACAGTTACTGCGATCGGAACACTCCGAAATCCCAAGATAGGCTATTTTGATGAGGAATCAGGACGGTATAGGGTCATGGAGCTTTCCGGAACATACGAACTGGTGTCCCTCACCGGAAATATCAGCATCAAGGACGGAGAACCCCTCGCCCACATACATGTGGCCCTTGGAGATTCTGATGGAAGGCTCTGGGGCGGTCATCTAATTGAGGGCGAGGTTTTTGTTGCTGAGGTCTTTGTTCAGGAGCTGCTCGGCGAAATTCTTGAGCGGAAGCCTCAAAAGAACGGACTGGCCCTCTGGGATGCGGAGGGTCTTTGAACAGCATAAAATGGAGAAAGGCAGCGGGAATTCAAAGGCGGGCTATGGCTTCCACTTCAATTCTTACATCTTTTGGAAGCCTTGAGACCTCAACAGCGGCCCTCGCCGGTTTGGAGCTGCCAAAATACTCCGCATAAACCTCGTTCATGGCACTGAAGTCGTTCATATCTTTCAGATATACGGTGACCTTTACAACATTATCCAGACCAGCGCCTGCAGCCTCAAGAATTGCCCTGATGTTCTCCAGCACCTGCCTCGTCTGGGCTTTTATGCCGCCCTCAACCAGATTCCCGTCTCTGTCCACCGGAATCTGCCCCGAGATAAACAGAAACTCTCCAGCCTTTATCGCCTGGCTGTAGGGGCCTATCGGCCTCGGTGCTTTATCCGTAAAAACTGCTTCTTTCATATGCTTCACCATCATGCAGTTGACCTCAACCTTCAATAATCTTTCCCGGGAGTTTAATCCAGTGGTATTTTACCGTTTCGATAGATTTATAAACGAAGCGTCCAACGTTGAAACATGCTCGGGAGATACAGCAGGGATGCCAAGATACTGATAGCCGCAAATGCTCTCGGCCAGCTCTTCCTTCAGTTCTCAGGCTTCATAATGCCCTTCTACCTTCGGGTGCTGGGTTATAAAATGAGTGATATGGGGGCTTTCTTTTCGATACAGACCTTTGTTGGGGGTCTGTTCTTTCTCATCGCAGGCCAGATTTCGCTCAAACTGGGGTACAGGAAGGCCCTCCTTCTAAGCGCTTTCCTCGGTCTGATGGGACGGCTTCTCCAGGTTCTGGCCATCAACCCGTACGTCCTTGCCCTTGGATTCTTCCTCGTCGGAGCCAATATGGGGCTGAGGCAGCCCAACTTCTCGGCCCTGCTCAGTGAGGAGGTCGGGGATGAGCTCAGGCATCATGCGTTCTCCATAAGCTTCGGGCTGGGCACGATATTCAATGCCCTCGGTGTTCTTGTGGCGGGGTTTGCACCTCACTTCCTTACATCCACCTTCGGGATCGGTGAGGGGCTGGCCTACAGGCTCGTGATTTCACTTGCTCTCCT
>JALSON010000133.1 GCA_026986455.1 Thermococcaceae archaeon
GTAAAGTTCTCATAGAGTGGATTTAAGCTCTTCCACTCCCTCATGTACATGCCGAGGTAGTATGTGGACATGATTCTGGCGATCTTATCCGGGTGGGGTATGACCTCGACCTCCTTTGATTTGAAGTCGTACCCCTCAATCTCGGCCTTAATCTCGTGCATTCCCGTTGTCTGCGGCCGCCATATGTATTCCACGGCTTTTTCTCCTCCAGCGGGGAGCTCGATGGTTTCGTTTATTTTTGCTTTTCCGTCGATGTAGAGCAGGAATGTGACGTTCTGAGCGGCTTTTCCTCCGTTTTCAAGAACGACCTTTATTTTGTTGTCGTAGTTCTGGATTGCCCTGCTGGGTACTTGGAGTTGCTTTACAGCTATTGGGACGTAGTACTCGATCTGCAGGTATGGCCATGGATTATACTTGTTCTCTTTTGATGCGAAGTATATGTAGTCCTTCGTATGCACGTTGCTGTTGTTGGAGTGGAGGTAGAAGCTAACAACACCGTCTTTTAGGAGCTGGTCTGCCACGAATTCGGTGACATCCCAGCTATAGTCTGCATTGACGTTGCCGCTTGGGAGATTAATAATAACCCATGAGAGAGGTCCTGTAACATCCGTTGGTTGAGTGCTCCACCTCAAAGTATTTTCGTTCCAGTTGTCATCAAGAACTCCATAGACGCTGACATTATGGGCCAGGGATCCGTAGTGATAATATGCGTGGAGTACCAGTGTTGCCTTTAGGATGACCGCAACTTTTGGGATATACTTGCTAACATTGAACTTCAGGTAGGGACGCTCCTCGCTTCCATAGTATGTTCCAACCCTTAGGCGGTAGGTTTTGTAGTCTACCCACCCTCCTTCGTCTATCCATGTGTCGTCGGTGGGAGTTATCTTTACCGTTTGCTGAACACTTGCAGCAGCTCCCGGAATTCCTGTCAGTGGAATTGCGCTCAGCACCATAACAGCGATTAAAAAGAGCGCCAGCCGTTTCATGGTATCACCAAATTTTTAGATGGAAATTTAAGTATAAATTCTTTTCCGTTTGCCTGGTATATCACTCATAGTGAAAGGATATTTTCATAAACCTCAAATTCCCACTGTGAGGGGTGGTTGCATGAGAATAACAACCAAGACTGGGGATAAAGGCCTGACCGGCCTCTTCACGGGGGACAGGGTGGCGAAATTCTCACCGATTATGGAGGCCAACGGCATGATAGACGAGCTGGACAGCTTTCTCGGGGAGGCCAAGCACTACGTCCCCGGGGAGATGGCGGAAATCCTTGAGAAAATTCAGATCCAGCTCTACGACCTCATGGCCGAGCTGGCGAGCAAGGGGAAATACTCCAAAATCGGCGAGGAGGAAATCGGGTGGCTTGAGGGGCTCATCCATGAATACGAGGAGGAAGTCCGGCTGAGGGTCTTCGTCCTCCCCGGCTCGACTCCGGCGAGTGCAAAGCTCGACATCTGCAGGGCGGTGGCGAGGAGGGCCGAAAGGGCTGTTGCAAGGCTCGTCCTCGACTACGGCTTCGGGAAAAATGCACTCGTCTACCTCAACCGTCTGAGCGACCTGCTCTTCATCATGGCGAGGGCTGTGGAGAAGAGGGAAGGAAAGCTGAAGGAAGTTAAATAGCCTTCCCTTCATTTTCCTCAATATGCTCCTGCTCCGAGAGTAGAACCACCCTGTGCCTGACGTAGTAGTAAAGTATCACACCGCCCTGAATGAACCATATGGCGAGTGAAACCGACCATGCGGAGTAGCGGTCTATTAGAGGGCCAACTGCAACGAGCCCCAGCGGGGAGGAGATGTTGACGAGCAGTGCGAGGGCGGAGAAAACCCTGCTCCTCAGCTCCGTCGGGATGGCACGCTGGATTTTTGCCTGAAGGGGGATATTCACCACCGCATTGCTCACCTCCCAGAGCACCCCGACAGCCGCTAATGTCAGGAAGGCCGCATCTCTGGACAGCTTTGCTTGCGGTGAAATCACCCATATGAATACCAGTATCATTGCACCATTAAACGCCAGTGCCTTAAAGAAGTATCTTCCTGCTTTTCTGCCGAGTTTGATGGCTACGACTATGTTCTCGAGGAGCATGCCTCCCATGAAGAAGCTCTCCAAAAGGCCGAACTGCCTGCTCGTGAACTTCAGAACCTCCCTGAAGGCGTAGGGCATTATCACAGCTCCGAAGGGCTGACCGACGGCGTTCATGAAGAGGGCGAAGCCCATGAGCACCATCAGATAGCCGCTTGAACGTAGGAAAGAGAGCCCCTCTCTGAGGTCGGTTATCACCTCCCCCATGCTCTCTATCTTTCTCGTCCTCCACCTGTATCTGATGAGGGCCTCGAAGAGTCCCGAGCCGAAGAAGCTGAGGGCGTTTATCATGATGGCCATCTTTATTCCGCCGAAGGCGTAGATGAGGCCTCCAAGGGCAGGGCCGATAAGGCGGGCTATTATGGAAAAGGAGCTGACGGTGGAGTTTGCCCTCTCAAGCTCATCGGGCTCAACGAGGTCTGGAAACATGGCACTCGTCGCGGCCCCGAAGAACGTTCCCATGACCGCCATTATCACCTGAACCGCCAAGAGCTGGTAGATTCCAAGGAGGTCGAAGGCTATCACACCGAAGAGCAGAACCCCGCGCAGGATATCAAACCACACCATCAGCCTTTTCCTGTTGTAGCGGTCTCCGATAACACCGGCGAAGGGCATTATTATCAGCGAGGGAACAACGTCGGCCAGGACGAATAGCGTCATCATCGAGCCGCTGTGGGTCTTGTCAAGAACGTAAAGCGGTAGGGCAACCTCCTGCACCGCCCAGCCGAGCTGGCTTATAAATCTCCCTGCTGCGAACAGCCAGAAGTTCCTGCTGAGGCTCAAGCAACCACCTCCATGATCTCGGAATCTATGTTCATAACGCTCTCCCTGAAGTTTATGTAGTAGTATGCCGTTACGAGCAGGCTGATGGCCACAAGTGCAGCGATGAGGAGAGGCATCTCTACGGCATCGAGGAGCGGGCCCGCCACGGCCATCCCGAGCGGCGTCGTCGCCATTATCATCGTCTCAAAGGCCGAAAAGAACCTTGAGCGCACCTCATCCGGCACGGCCTTCTGGAGCTTGGCGAAGATCGGTATGTTGACCAGGGTGTTGAAGACTCCAAAGGCCACGAAGATGGCAATGAGCATGGGGTATGCCACCCTCCTGAATGCCGGATGGGCAGCGGGGGCGAGGAGCAGCATGACCGCAAGCTGTCCGAAGAGGGCTTTGAATAGCAGCTTTTCGGAACTTTCTTTCAGCTTTCCTGCAATGAGGACGTTTCCGGCTAAGGCCCCGAGCGTTGCCGCTGTTTCGATGCTG
>JALSON010000134.1 GCA_026986455.1 Thermococcaceae archaeon
GCCATAAAAGAGGCCATGCAGATTGAGGGGCCCGCTGTCATAATAGCCAAGCAGGAGTGCGTCATTCCGGTCATAAGGCGCGGCGAGATAGGAGAGATACCGGTTGTCGTCGAGGAGAAGTGCACAGGCTGCAAGGCTTGCATACTCTTAACCGGCTGTCCGGCGCTCGTTTATGAGCCAGAAACGAACAAGGTGCGTATAGATTCCCTGCTCTGCACCGGCTGCGGCGTCTGCAACCAGCTCTGCCCCTTCGATGCTATAAAGTTCTCGAGCGAGCTGGAGAAGGGGGCTTAGTCCAACCCTCCTTTTCCTTTCCCGCAACCCTTAAATATTACCAATTTGGTAATATACTTGGTGGGTAATATGTTCTACAACAGGGAACGTGAGCTTAAAAAGCTCAACGAGGTGTATTCTTTCCCCGGTTCAAGCCTCTTCGTCATCTACGGCAGGCGAAGGGTCGGGAAGACTGCCTTGGCCAAGGAGTTCCTGAGTGATAAGCTTGGTCTCTACTTCTTCGTGGGGGAGAAGGATGAGGCGCTCCTCCTTGAGGAGTACGCCCGTGAGGTAGAGGAGAGGCTTTCCGATTACCTTCCTTCGTACGTGAGGCCGGGCTTCAAATCCCTTGAGGAGCTGGTTGAGTTCCTTCTCGAGTTCTCGCGCGAGAGAAAGCTCGTGGTGGTCTTCGACGAGTTTCAGAACTTCAGGACCGTTAAGCCATCTTTCTTCTCCTCTCTTCAGAGGCTCTGGGACGAAAAAAAGGACGGCTCCAATCTCATGTTCATTGCGATAGGCTCGTACGTCGGCATGATTAAACGCATCTTCATGGACAGAAAGGAACCCCTCTTCGGCAGGGTCGATGAATGGATAAAGCTCAGGCCCTTTGACTTCTGGACTGCCTTCGACTTCGTGCGCTCGCTGGTCGATATAAACCCAAGGGACTTCGTTGAGCTCTACTCTGCCCTGGGGGGAATGCCAAGGTATCTCCTATACGTCCCGCACTACTACCGCGGGGACTCGGTTGAGGCTCTCGGGGGGCTTTTCTTCGACGAGTTCGCCCCGCTCAGGGAAGAGGGTCTGAACATTCTCAAGCTTGAGTTCGGCAGGTTCTACAGGGCCTACTTTTCAATCCTCGAAGCGATCAGCCTCGGCTACGTTACGCCCAAGGAGATAAGCGACAAAACGGGCATGAAGTTACTGACGGTTGGCAAGTACCTCAGCGAGCTGACCAATCACTACGAGTACCTGACGAGGGAAGTACCCGTTACCGAGAACCCGCTGAAGACGAGGAAAGTGGCCTACAGGATAAGCGACGAGTTCTTCAACTTCTGGTTCAGGTTTATTTATCATAACTACACTGCCCTTGAGGAAGACCCTGTGAGGGTCTTTGAGCGCTTTAGAGCGGAGTTCTCCTCCTTCGTGGGCGGAGCCTACGAGAGAATAGCGAAGGAATTCGTGAAAAAGCTAGACCTCGGCTTTAAACCGGAGCGCGTTGGCAGGTGGTGGCACAAGGGAGAGGAGATAGACGTGGTCGCCTACGACAGGGAGAACATCGTCCTCTTTGAGGTCAAATGGAAGAACGTGAGCCTGAAGGACGCGAGGAGGATTCTGAAAGCCCTTGGGAGAAAGGCAAAACTCCTGCCCCTGAGGGGAAACTACAGGTTTGGTATCATAGCGAGGGAGCTTGAGGGTAAAGACGAGCTCAGGGGAGAGGGCTTCCTTGCCTTTGACCTCGATGACGTCATTCACCAACGTCCTCCCACTCCCTCTGCATCTCAAGGATCATAATGAGCTTACGAGGGCCCCGATAAACGACACGATAAAGTTCCCGAGCGAGCTGGAGAAGGGGGCTTAACCCCTCATTCTTTCCAAACTTCAAGCACCATGAAGCGCCTCACGAACGGGTTCGGATACAGCTCCCAGCCGATTCCCTCCGTTTTTGCCTCGATTTCCCCGAAGAGACCGCCCTCCCTTGGATCAAGGCTCTCACCGTGGATTTTTCCGGAACGAATCTCCACCGTCATGTACCTCGGCAGACCGACGATAGCCCTGCCGTGCTCCCTTGCGTAGTCAATCGCCCACTTGGCGGTGTATATCCCGGAGTAGATTTCGGCTATCCTCACCGGGACGCTGGACTTGCCGATGGCAATTATCTCTATCCCCGTCTCCTCCCAGAGCCTCTTTGCCAAGGGCTGAAGTTCTTTAGCGAGATCCTTCCAGACTTCCTTGCCCCTGTCCGTTATGCTCAGGGCATCTATCGTCGGCTCATCGAGCTTCCTGACCTCGATTCCCCCGATTGTTGAGTCGAGATGAACAACATCGGGTTTGACTTTTTTTGCAAGTTCAACCGCAAGATGGGCTTCATCCCTCACGGCCTGCCTTCCGCTCATGTCGTAGTTGAAAGGGTCAGCGTACTTAACGATGCTCTTCGTTGCCGTCCTGTAGGGCTTTTCCACGAGCACAGCCGCCGTAGCTATCAGGCCTGTGGGAGTGTACTCCTCATCCAGCAGCGCTCCTCCTGTGTCAGCAGCAACTATCCTCATCATAACCAACATCTATGGAGCTAATAGTTTTAATATTTAAGGTTTCCCACCCCGGAGGAATAAATTTGGATCCATATTTAAATCATCAAAACCTTTTTAAATTTTGCAATGATATTTAATATTAGGAGATCAGTCAGAAACCTAACAAAAAATTAGATTTCTGGCTTTTCTCCTCAAGCCTTGATGGGAAGATATGAAAAAATGCCCAATTGGGGGGGTCTTTCAAACATTGGGCTGGGTGATTGTATGAACAGCTCAAAGTAAGGTATTATATGAAGCTTTGGGTGCGTATGTTGATAACCTCTCAAACTCTCTTTACCTCGGAACTGCAAAAGGGGAGATTACCATATCAAACGGGAATGGAAAAAGCCTCATGACACCGGAGATTATGCCACTGATAGATATCTTCTACGCGGATGGAGCCATTGAACTTTTTGGGTTCTGGTGTGGGGGAGCCTGCAGGCTTAAAGCCTCCACCTCAAAAATAGGGATCAGATACCGCTCTGGCAGGATAACCCTGAATGTAGAACCGCACGGCTCGCTCACGGGAGGTGCGGAGATTGTTCTCCTGGCGGGCAGGGGGCTCGCGGAAACACTGAGGCGCACCATCACCGAAGAGCGGGGAAGAGAATGCTGCGGGGTGATCAGCAGTTCTATGAAGTAGCCTTCAGATTTCAGATTATGGAGTACAGCCTCTCCAGATCGGACTTCAATGCCCTGACGGCTTCGGGAGGAATCTCCTCCTGAACCGCGGCATGCTTTTCGATGATGCTGTATATGTCCGGATACCTGCTTCT
>JALSON010000135.1 GCA_026986455.1 Thermococcaceae archaeon
GCACACCGCTCAGCTCGCCCACTATGGAGCGCACCTCGAAGTCGAGGCCGGTTATGCTCATCGCGCCGTAGGTTGCTCCGTAATAGCTTCTGAGGTAGCTCAGGATTGTTCTCCGCCCGGTGTATGCCCTCGCAAACTTTATTGCCCCATCGTTGGCATCGCTTCCCGTCATGCCGAAGGTGACCTTTGGATTCTCAATTGGGGAAATCTCCCTCAGCTTTTCGGCCAGGAGGAGCGGTTCAACGGGAAAGCCGTAGATGAACGTGAAGTGTATAAGTCTCTGAGTCTGTTCCACAGCAGCTCTAACAACCCTCTCATTGTTGTGGCCGACGTTCTGAACGGCGGCATCGCTGAGAAAGTCTATGTACTCCCTCCCATCTATATCCCACACTTTTGCGTTTTTTGCCCGGACGCCAACGATAGGGGCATAGGTTACCCTTGCAGCCTTGGGAAAGACCCTTGAGTATCTCCTGATGATATCCTCAGACCTCATGCCAGCACCTCATATACTATATGCGTTTGAGAATAATATCGCTTTCGGTATGATTTTGACTAATCCGCAGAAAGCTTTAATAAAGTTATCACGAATCAGCAATTAAAAAGCCAAAAATGCGTAATGGTGATGGATATGGATCTGGATGCTCTTGATAGAGGCATACTCCGCATCCTGCAGGAGGATGGCCGTATGAGCTACTCTGAGATGGCGAGGAGGCTGGGTGTTCCTGAATCGACGATCAGACTCCGTGTGAAGAAGCTGAAGGAGAGGGGCGTCATCAGAAAGTTTGCGGCACTGATGAGTGAAGAAAGCGGGCTGTTTTGTAGAATAGTAAAAAGCCATAAAATTTGGCATTTTTGTTTTTCGTAATTTTTATATAGTCCCATGACGTGGTTCTTGATGGGTAGCAGTCTCCGATATGTGGGGTTGTTAAGCCCGAATGGAGACTGCTGAAAAGCCCGGAGATGTGGGGAGTTTCCGTTCCCCCCGAAAGCCAGCCGATGAAGATGAGAGGCTGGAAGGTTAGTCGTAATGGCACAAAAGTTGCGGCTAACCAGAACGGCTATGCGAGGGTGTTCTAAGTCACTCTCTCAATCCCCTCCTTCTTCACAATGTATGTGTCCTCGTGCTTTATCGCACCCTCAGGAATCATGAGCGGTGGATGGATTATCGCGAGAACCATGTTCTCCTGAACCTTCGTGGCCCTCTGCGGGACGACGATAGTCGTTATGGGCGGCTCCTCTATGAGCAAGCCGACGCTGTGGGTGTAGCCGGCGAGGTATGCATCGGCAAATCCTTTATCCCTGAAAAAGCCGGATAATTTCCTCTCAACCGATGCGAGGGATACTCCAATTCTTGTCTCCTCAAGTGCCATCCTGTAGGCCTCTTCCTTGACATCTATGGCTCTTTTGACCCTCTCATTAGGTTTGCCAACGATGAAGGTTCTCGCCATGTTGGCGTAGTAGTGGTTGTAATCGGCGCCTATGACGACGGTAACGACGCCGTTCTCCGGAACCCTCAGGTCGCGGAAGGGCTCGGCGTGGGCCCTCGGCGTCGTCGAGACGTAGACCTTTGGATCCTCGCTTCCGTTGAGCATCAGCTCTCTAACTATCTCCGCGGCAATTTCAAGCTCGCTCAATCCGGGCTTTATCGTCTCTCCGGCGACCTCCATACCCTTCTGAGCAATCTTCCCGGCTTTCCTTATGTTCTCAAGCTCCCACTCATCCTTTATCATCCGCATGCCCGTTGTGATGCCGAATACATCAACTATCTCAATGCTGGGATTGAGCCTTTCAAAGACTTTGAGGAAGAGAAGATATGCGTCCCTCTCAACACCGAACTCAAGACCAACTCTCTGGAAGCCGTTCCTGTGTATCCAGCCGACGATTCCTGCCATCAAATCCTCGACCTTCTGGAACTCATGCACATTCTCAATCCAGCTCTTCTCTCCGAAGAGCTCCGCTTCACCCTTGACGACGTAGACAATGGGCTCTCCCTCCGCGGGAATCAAAAGCGCCGGGCGGAGCCATTTCGTCCCTGTGAAGTATATGAAGCTCGAAAGCGTCCTTATCACAGCTCCATCAATCTCGTTCTCCCTGAGGAGCTCCTGAAAGCGCTCCACCCTCCTTCGAAATATCTCCGGATTCCCCCTCATCTACACCACCTTCACCACGAGGAAGGACGCCGGGAGGCTCCCCGAACCGGAAACCTCATGCGGCACTTCTTTAGGTAGATATACGATGTTCCCCTTCTTAACCTCTGCCCTCTCCTCACCTACCTCCACGATGCATCTGCCCCTCAGGACATAGAGGAAGGCATCAACCGGTATGGTGTGCCTCCTGAGCCTTTCGCCGGGCTTAAGGGTGACGTGGAATATCTGGACATTCTCCATGTCGATAAGCTTCCTCACATCGACCCCGTGGGGATTATCCATCTGAGGAGCGTCTTCAACCTTCACGACAATCATCTCAATCCCTCCAGTCCAAAAGTCTCTTCTCGCCCTCTATCCGTTTGTACGGCTCGATGTCCATCGTCATTTCAAGCGTCCCGATGTAGTTCCCGTCTCTGTCAAAGAGGGGCACGTATTTGATGTAGACGTACTTCGGCCCGAGCCTGAGCCAGAATGTTGCTTCGCTCTTTCTGCCCTCCTTGAAGGCCTTCAGGATTTTGTTCACGATGTGGACGCTCTTCGGCGGGTGACAGAGCTGGACGGGCCTTCCAAGCACGGAAAGTGTTCTGTCAAATATCCTCTCCCCGGGGGAGAAGAAGCGAACGCGGTCATCCTTGTCGATAAAGGTCACATCAACCGGAAGGGCCTCGAATATTGCCTTAAGTTCCTCAACGTTTATGAAGCCGGTGCCGAGGTCGATGTCGCCTTCACGCTTGAGCTCCGCTTTGTCGAACTCCAGCGGTCTGCCCTTCAATGCCTGCTGAACCTCTTTCGGAAGACCAAGGAGCTGCTCAACACTGAGCTCCGGGTCTATTTCCCATGGGTGGAGGGGTTTAACGTCCTCGCCGGGATCCCATGCCGGAGGGCTAACCTTGTAAAAGCCTATCTCATCCTCCTGCTGCCGGATGGCCTTCCACTCGCCCTCGGTGAGCAAAGCCTTAAGCGTCGGGTAGTAGATGTTGTTCTCCCTGAAGACCATGTCGCTTAAAGCGAAGGAAAGCTCTCCCGCCTTCTCCACTAACTTTGAGGTGAACTCCTCCCATGGGAGCTCATCCCTCTTCCCCAAAAGCTCGGAAAAGCGCTTCACCATGAACCTTATCTCGTCGTGTTTCGTCCAGAGAACGGTGGCTATTGCGGTTAAACCTCTCCGCTCGATGTAGGGG
>JALSON010000136.1 GCA_026986455.1 Thermococcaceae archaeon
ACCACCTCCACAACCGGAGAGAGCTTGAGCCTGACCTTCAGCTCCCTGTAGAACTGTCCCGGCGTTATGAACGTCCTGCCGATGTAGCGGTTTTTTATAAGCCCCTCCTCGTAGGGGATTCCGCTCTCACGGGCGTAGCCGATGGCGGCCGCCCTGCCCGAATCCGGCACCGCTATAACCACGTCCCCGCACACATCGTCCTCCCTCGCGAGCTCCACCCCCATCCTGTATCTGGAGCGGTAGACATTCACTCCATTTAGCGTGCTGTCGGGACGGGCGAAGTATATGTACTCAAAAACACAGTGCGCCCTCCTCTCCCTGACCAGAACCTTACTCTCCGCATTCTCATCCACAAGAAAAACCTCCCCCGGCCTCACATCCCTGATCTCAAGGTCAAACATCCTCAGTGCGGAATCCTCCGAGGCGAAATAATGGCCGTCGCCGGAGCCGTAGCTCAGCGGTCTGAAGCCGAGGGGATCCCTGGCAACAAGGAGCCTTCCCTCAAAAAGAAAGGCAACCGCATACGCTCCCCTGACCTCGTTAAAAACCTCTTTCATGGCCTCAAACTCGTCCCCGGTCTCCCTGAAGTGCCACAGAAACGAAACGCCGAGAAGCTCGCTGTCAATGGAGTATCTGAATTTAACTCCTCTCCTCTCATACTCCCTCCTGAGCGGGAGGAAATTGGTCAGGGTGCCGTTGTGGGCCACCGCAATACCCTTTCCGCAGCAGACGACCTCCAGCGGCTGTGCCTCGTTCAGCGAGCCCGATGTTGAATACCTGACGTGCCCCACAGCCGCTCTTCCCCTCAGCTGCCTGAGCCCGCTCCCCCTGAAAACTTCGGAAACCAGACCTCTTCCCTTTACGGTTCTGATTTTATTCCTCCAGACACTTATTCCCGCACTCTCCTGGCCCCTGTGCTGCAGTGCCATCAGAGCGTAGTATGCCTTTCTCCCGGCGTTCTCTGTCTTTGCAGCAAAAATTCCGCACTTCTCCCTCATGCAATCACCGACTTGACATTTTAATGTAAAGGGGAGCTTAATTTCCACTGGAACTTTACATATTCCTGCTTAAAAACTTTGCCCTTTGATTAACAAAATCTTGTTAAGAAAAACCTTATATAATCAAAATTTTAACATTTTTATGGTGAAGGCTATGGAGGTCTATGAGGGAAAGGCCAAGAAGATGATTCCGCTCGATGAAAAGAAGCTTATCATGGAGTTTAAAGATGACGCCACAGCATTTAACGGCGAAAAGAAGGCACAGTTTAAGGGAAAAGGCTGGCTCAATGCCCAGATTTCCGCAAAGCTCTTCAAACTGCTTGAGGAGGAGGGGGTAAAGACGCACTTCATAGGGGTGGCAGGAGAAAACAGGCTCATCGTTGAGAGGCTTGAGATGTATCCACTCGAAGTCGTGGTCAGAAATGTCGTGGCTGGAAGCCTGAAGAAGCGCCTCCCATTTAAAGAGGGGACAGAGCTCCCGGAGCCAATAGTCGAGCTCTACTACAAAGACGATGCCATGGGAGACCCGATGATAAATCACCACCACTCAAGGGCTCTCGGCATCAGGGAGGATGAGCTCAGGGAGATGGAGAGGATAGCCCTCAGGGTCAACGAAATTCTCAGAGAATACTTTGAAAAAAGGGGTATTATACTCGTCGACTTCAAGCTTGAGTTCGGGAAGAACGAACGCGGGGAGATCGTCCTCGCCGATGAGATAAGCCCGGATACCTGCCGCTTCTGGGATGCCGAGACCAGGGAAAGCCTCGATAAGGATGTTTTCAGGTTTGACAGAGGGGACTTGATCTCAGCCTATGAGGAGCTTTACAGGCGGCTCTCATAGCATTCATTCCCTCCTTTTATCCCCAATTCGAGCAGAGATTTTTGTTTCAGACCCGTTTCAGTCCTCAGTCCCCAGCCCCAAGAACCCTCCTGAGCACCGTCAGCTGCCTCTCGCTCCATGCCCCCCTCCTCGAGCACAACTATTATGGTGCCACCATGAAGAAGAACATAGTCCCTTAGGATGCTGAGAAACTTTGCTATGGAGCGGAACTCGTTATACATCATCAGGTATTCGAGGCAGTCTATGACGATTATTCCCCGTGAGCCGATGCTTTCAGCCTTCATGAGATAAACGTGGGAGAGTTCAACGGCCTTCTCCAGGCCGGTGGGCGGCACCGTGCGGGGACCCGGAACATTGCTGACGAAGTATGCCTCCCATGTGCCGGGGACATCCCTCATATCCCTGAGGAATGCGAGAACAGGGGAGCTGCTGAGGCGCTTTTTCATCTCCTGAAACTCCTTCTGCCCCACCACAAGGACATGAGACCCGAACTCCACCATGAAGGGTGTTGTGCTGAGCTTTTTGAACTTCTCGGAGGAGATTATGTTGAGGAGCAGCACAACCTCGATGAGCGTGAAAAGAGCACCCAGGATAAAGCCTATGGGAGCAAACCACGCCACCGGCCTCAAAAACGGATAGTCCATCTTATGGATGCCATAGAGCATGAAAACGACTGCAAGATACATTCCCTTCCGGGAGTATATCTCCCTGAGGCCGACGAGCAGAACTCCCGTGAAAAAGTAGAAAAAGCCCGCAATTCCATAGACGAGTGCCAGCTCATCCGGTCCCCAGCCCCTGAAGGAGGAATACCCCAGGACATACATCGTCAGTATCAGAGGGGCAATGCCCGCGGTGTTTCTGATGTAAGCGGGTGAGAATCCGATGTTCTCCTCATCGAGGAACATGAACGTACCGTAGAACAGGAGTGATACAGCGACAGCCTGGGACACCGCAAGCCCGTAGTCCCTGTTCATCACATCAAAAAATATTGAGAGGGCGTCGACCAAGAAAGCCATCGACCATACGAGTGCAGACTTCCGCAAATGCTTTGTGTATGCTCTGAGAAGAAAAACAAAAGCGATCAGCTTCAGCAATGTGTTAAACGACTGTCCTGCAATCAGCATGCCATGCTCCACATCCTTCCCGGGTGGAATATCTTTTCTGAAGATATAAAGTTTATCACTCTACCCTCCGGCTACAGCCTCACCCCGTAATTCTCCACGGTGATACCGGGTTTCTCCGTAACCGCTCCGAGCTCGAAGCTCCTGAAGTATCTGTTGAGCACATCAAGCGCTTCCTCCCTCTCCTCCGGCGGCACTATGACCGCCATACCAACGCCCATGTTGAAGACCCGGAACATCTCATCAAGGGGAACGCCGTTTTCGTGGATAAGCCTGAATATCCCGTCTATCCCGGGCATTTGGAGGGAAAAGCCGTAATGCGTGAGGCGCTTGAGGTTCAGAAGCCC
>JALSON010000137.1 GCA_026986455.1 Thermococcaceae archaeon
TGGAAGAGCTCTGCGATGAGGTGTACGACGCCATATATCAGGGAATAATCATCGGGGAGGTAATATCCGGAATCGGCGAGGGAGCATACTACGTGAGGCACTACGCCCCGTTGATGGAGGAATATCTCGGTTTTACGCCCTATCCCGGCACACTCAACCTGAGGGTTATATTTCCGAAAACCATATTTGATGCCCTCTGCGGGGCGGAACCCATAACCATCCCGGGATTCGCCAGAGATGGCAGGACGTTTGGTGATGTCAAGGCCTACAGGGTTCGTATTGACGGCATTGAAGGGGCGATAGTCATTCCGTCGAGAACAATTCATCCGCCAAAGATAGCCGAGGTTGTTGCCCCCGTATGCCTCAGGGAGGCGCTTAACCTCAGCGATGGCTCAAAGGTGACGCTGAAGGTGATAAAATGAAGGAGCGGCTGCTGTCATCCCTTGCTTTTGCGGGTCTGGGGATAACCATAAGCTTTCTGGTGATAGTGGCGTTTTTTCATCCCGCGACCAGCATGAGAACCCTGATGCCCATATACCTCACGGGCCTTTTTGCGGGAGCGGTCTATGGAGGGCTCAGAAAGGGAGCAAACGCTTCGGGGGTGGCCTTTGTTCTGGGATTGATGATAACGGTAATTCTAAACTACCTTTGGGTGTATCATCCCCTTACCTTTGGCTACTCCATGGCATTCCTTGCGGTGGTTATCCTCGGGATGTTCATGGTCGAGGGAAAGAGCGATCTGGATATCGGGCTGGTTCCCTTTTCCTACTTCGGCGGATTTATACTGGGAATGCTTATCTTCATGAACGCACATCTGGGAGAAATCGAGGGGGCTGCCATGAGCGTTATGGTCACAGGGGTGGCAGGGGCATTCGTGGCGCTTTTTATTAGCCTTTTCCGGGCCTTATTCGGGATGTTCAGGGGCAGGGGCAAAGGCAATCTTTAAATATCATGGGGCTGAACTATTTCAGGTGGTTAAAATGGTGATAAGGCTCTCAAAGCTCTACGGGAAGCAGATATACAACACCAGAGGTTATTATGTCGGTTATGTCGATGAAGTTCTCATCGAGCTGGACAGGGGAGAGGGAAAAGTGCTGGCCCTGGGACTGCCGGGAGGAAAGGTGGGAGTCTCATATGACAGGGTTACAGCGATAGGAGATATAATACTGGTAAAGGCAAAGGAGGGTTAGCTCTCTTTAATTTTCATGGCCTCCAGAAACTTTTCTGTTATAGCCTCCTCCGCAAGTCTCAGAAGGGAGGATTTGTCCTTGGCAAGCGTGAATATGCCCAGGGGGATTCTTGCCCCTCCCATCTGCGAGTGTCCTCCCCCGCTTCCTATGCCTCCAAAGGCCTCTTTGAGAACCTTCCCTATGTTCACCCTCACATCCCGGGTTCTTGCAGATATCTCTATTCTGTCATCAACTATGCCAAACACGAGAACGGTGGTTATGCCCTCAAGACGGAGGAGAAAATCCGCTGATTCGGCAATGGCATCTCTACTTCTCACGAAGCCCACATTTGATATGAGGATGTTTTTGTAAATCCTTCTGTTCATTATGGCACGGGCCAGTATTTCGGCGGTCTCGGTTGAAATGTCCGGGTGCTCTATTTTGTCGAGAAGTTCATAGTTGACCTTCCGGGTGAGAAACTCCACGGCCTTCAGGTCAGTATGCCCCAGTTTGGAAAACTTCTTTGTATCGACATAGATTCCGTAGAACAGCCCCGTTGCGAGCGTCTCCGTCATGTCCATCCCAAGCATCCTCAGGTACTCCGCCATGATGGATGCGGAGGCATGAACTTCGGGACGTATGTCGAGGAACACGTCGCCCTGCAGAACATCCCTGAGATGCTGCAGTATCTGATGATGGTCAATTATTATCTTCACCTTCTTAATATCCTCTGCCCCAAGTACTGTCAGGTTGCCGTTGGGCTGGCAATCAACGAGGGCTATGAACGGGAATCTCTTGAGTTCGTAGGAACCCCTCGAAACCCTTCTGAGGTCAATTCCGAGGAGGTTCACAAAGGCTCTGTTTTCATGATGGGTTATCTCACCACCGTAGAATATCCTCGTTTTTAATCCCACATTCTGGGCTATCACGCTCAGAGCCATTGCACTTGAGAGAGCATCCGGATCGGGGTTGTCGTGCACGACTATGGCGATGCCCTCCCCTTCCTTCTTCAGCTCCTGGAGCTTTCTGGAGAGCAAGTTTGCGTTTTTCTTCTCGCCGAGATGCTCTACAATGCTGATAATGGCATCAACAACAGCTTTTTTTGGATAAATAGCATAGTCTATGCTAACCTCTGTCTCAAATTCCTCCTTTATTTCACCCTCCAGGTCTTCCGGGCTTATGTCATCGGGGAGGATTGTGAGGACAGGTATGCTTTTGTTGTTGGTTCTCAGGACGTGGACTGTTCTTTTTATGGTACTCAAATCGGTTGCGGTTATTATGGCAAGCTCCGCTCTGTCAATACCCGCTTTCAGAAGGGTGGCCGTATACGAGAAGTCCCCATGAATCACCTGAAGACCGCTTTCGGAGAGGGCCTTAGCTCTCAGCTCATCCTTTTCAATGATGATGACATCAAATTCTCCCTTCAGGCTTTCAGCGATCATCCGGCCGATAGCACCGCCGCCAAGGATCAGTATCCTCATGAATCATCACCCTTTAAGTACAATAATGTTTAAATATCTGCATTGATATATTATGACTCAGCATTCTTTAGAAAAGGGGATATATATACCTAATGGTGGTGATTATGCAGCTACCCACCGGACAGCCTGTTAAAGAAAATATAGTGGTTACAGATGTTCAGGAGCTTAAATCGCTTGTGAGAGATGCCCTATCGGATGCCAGCGGTGTTTTTCTGAAGATTTTCGCAAAAGATGCAGCCGGCAAGTATTACCTCATGATGCTGATGGACAGATCAAAGCTTTTGGCAGTAGAAGCCATGCTGGTTGACCAGAAAAGCTCGGTTGTTGGGGAGAAAGCGGTTGAACTGTTCAGATCCCTCCTCGGCAAACCCATGATACTTGATATCTATGAGTTTGATGAAATTTCCCTCAAACTTTCGCTGGCCGACAACATAGACGCTTATTCCGCAACACCCAAAGTTCCGCTGCAGGAGCTTTTTGCGAAAACGAAGCCTGAAGCACAAAAACCCGAAGCGGAAAGAGCTGCACAACCTCCGACAGTGCCCGAAGTAAAAACCGAACCCGTGAGGGAAATCAAGCAGGAGGAAAAAAAGGTCGAGGTCACACCGGAACAGGAGCGGGAGATTAAACCGCAGGCAGAGGCCGAAGTTAAAGCG
>JALSON010000138.1 GCA_026986455.1 Thermococcaceae archaeon
AACCCGAAATACAGCCTTCGAAAATACCAGCAGAAGGCGGTTAAAAAAGCCCTGAAGGCCAAAATGGGAGTTTTAGCACTGCCTGTAGGCAGCGGGAAAACTATAGTCGGGCTCAGAATAATCCATGAACTCGACCTCTCGGCCATGATAGTTGTCCACACAAAGGAGCTCCTCTATCAGTGGGCTGAAAAGGTTGAGGATGTGCTGGGTCTGGAGGCAGGTATAGTTGGGGACAACAAATGGAACGAAAAACCCGTCACAGTAGCCATGATACAGACTCTCCTGTCGAGGGGAGTCGATAAGCTGGAGATTGAATACGCCGCAGTTCTGTTTGATGAATGTCACAGGACATCAGCCGCTGAGAAGTTTTACAGGCTGGGAATGTCCCTGCCCCAGGTCTACCGCTTCGGCCTTTCCGCAACCCCCTGGAGAAGGATCAGGGGAGAGGAGATAAAGATAGAGGCTGTTGTCGGGCCGACACTCTATGAGGTCAAGGCTGAGGATCTGATAAAGGAGGGCTTCCTCGCAAAACCAAAATTTGACATCATAACCTATGAATCAAAAATGCCCTCCTTCAGCGAGCGCTACAAGGAGCTTTATGAGGATTTGATAATGAACAACGAGGAGAGGAACAGGGCGATTGTAAAGAAAGCCCTTGAGCTCGCAAAAAAGGGGCACAGGGTTCTGATTGACGTGAGGAGGATAGAGCACGGCAAAATTCTCGTTGAGATGCTCAGGAGGAATGGCGTGAATGTTGAATTCCTGAGCTCACAGAGCCCTGACAGATGGGAGATTCTCGAAAAGTTCAAAAACGGCGAGATCAGCATTCTCGTCTCGACGCTGCTAAAGGAGGGTGTTGATATACCCGAAATATCGACGATAATCCTTGCGGGTGGAGGGAAAAGCGACATAATGACAATCCAGACCATAGGAAGAGCTCTGAGGCCCAAAAAGGGCATGAAGGCAGTTATAGTTGATATACAGGACGACGACCCCCTGCTATTCACGCATTTCATTGAGAGGCAGAAAGCCCTCAAACAGTACTACGGGAATTTCTATGACAGAGAGATGAGATCAAGGAAGTCCGGCATAAAAATCCCTGAAGAGTGATGCCCTGACAGCGGCAAGTTTATACCTTTCAAAGAACTCTTTCTTTGCCTTTTCCAGCGAGTACTCATCAATCTCAAAGCGCAGATTTTCGTATTCAATCCTCCAGAGCACCAGATTTTCAGCAGGTGCTGGAGGGAGCTTTCTTTTAACCTTCAGCTCAAGCATTTCCCTTATTTCATTCATTCCAAGAACCCCAAGACCGCACAGCTTTAGCGCCGTTACAATCCTCCTGACCATCTCCCACAGGAAGCTCTCTCCAGAGATTTCAATGACAACGATGTCGTTCTGTTTCGCAATCTTCAGATCCGTTATTCTCCTCACAGGATTTTTACCCCTCTCAAGGCGTGCGAAATTTGAGAAGTTGTGCTCTCCCATGAACAGGAATCCGCAATCTCTCATGGCGTCAATATCAAACCCCTCATCCAGGAGATAGTATCTGTAGGTCTTACCCCTGGCATAAAATCTCGGGTGGAAGTCCTCAGGAACCTCCGCTATCCCGAGAACCCACACATCCCTGAGCTGATGGTTCAGGATTCTGGGCACGGCCAGTTTCGGATTTTCAGTGTTGAATGCAACAACATTAAAAAACGCCGAAACCCCCCTGTCAGTTCTGGAAGCCCCCTGAAATCGGGCTTCTTTAGGATCCCCGATTACCCCCAGCTTTCTGAGGGCATTCAACAGCTCCCCCTCAACAGTCCTCACATCCGGTTGTCGCTGAAAGCCGTAAAATTTACTCCCGTCATAGGCTATCTTTAGGACGATTCTCATGTACAATCCCGGATAATCTATTGGCCGTCCATTATAAAAGATTTTTGGGAGTGATATACTGTTTCCGTGCTTTTTTTATCAGAAATTCAGGGGCATCAATGCACACAAAACGGCCCCCATCATCCATGAAAAGCATTGATGTCTTTCCCTATGTAAAAATTTACAAACGTAAAAGGAAAATATTCAGTCAATTCGAAATAAGCCCGGGTTTTTTTGAATCATTGACAAGAACAGTGAGACAAACTTTAAATACTCACATGCAGGATGCACACATGGAGGGGTTGAGATGGAGAACAGCTGTATAAATGATAAAGAGGTGCTCAGTGCGGTTGAGAATTTTGAAATAATGCTAACCCAGCTGATTAAGAGACTTGAAAAGAGGCTCAAGATTAAGAAGCCTTCCCGCTCTTAGCTCTCATTTCTCTTCTCTCGACAACCAGATAGCCCAGATATGCGAAACCGTAAAGGGCCACCGCTGAACTTATCACCACACCTATTATATCCGTCACGGTCATCTCAAATCTGTAGAGGGTGAGACCCAGAATCCCCGTGGCTATCAAAACGAGCAACATAAGCACTTTTATCCAGAACTCCCTGAGATAATCCACGATACCGAAAAGGAGCAGTATAACTATCTCGAAGTAGACATAGGCCTCCCTCGGCCCTTTTGTTTTCCAGTTGAATATCGTCAGCGCCACCAGCAGGAGTATAATCAGAAGCCTGCCCCAGTCCCTGTGCTCGCTCATCAGCTTTGGGAGATAGGAGCCCAGAAGAAATGCGAGGGCTATTAGAAAGATTAAACCGAAGTTGAGGTTCATCTGCACCACCGGGTCTTATGGGGAAGGCCTGTAAAAAGGCCTGAGGAAGATTTCAAATGCCGCTACCGGCATTTCTATACCCCAGTTCTCCAGCACCTGCGGATGAATCTCCCCGATTATTCCAACCTCTTTATCTCCCACGAGTATCCTCCCCGCCCTTCCCGGGATGAACGAACCGTGCTCAATCCCCTCTATTCTGTAGTCAGTCCCAAGATGGCGCATCACGCTATCGAGGATTTCCTTGGCCTCCGTGAATGTAACCCTCGGATGAGCGATGGCAACTGCCAGTTTGCTTTCACTCACGGTTTTTGTCTCCCTGTCCTCGTCTATCAGCGTGGCCTTACCGACTTCAAATATCCTCTGGGGGTACTCCTCGTGAGTGTTTAAGCTGAGGAACTCCATCAGGCTTGGAAGAAGCCATCTGCGCAGGGCGCTCCATTTGGGACTTATCGGGTTTTCAATTTCAACGAGATCTTCATACGGGATGTTCATTCTGGTAAACTGAGCATCTTTATTCGTCAGGTTGAAGGTCATGACCTCCTGAAGGCCAAAGCCTATCATAAGCTCCCTGACTGCGTTTTCAAAGTCGATAAATTCATCCCCCTTTC
>JALSON010000139.1 GCA_026986455.1 Thermococcaceae archaeon
AATCATTAAGAACTGCAGGCATCCTGAGCTTGCAAAGAAGTTCATCGAATTTGTTCTGAGCGAGGAGTTTCAGAAGGAGGTAGCGCTCCACAACTGGATGTTTCCCGTGAATAAAAACGTACAGCTTCCCGGCGTGTATAGGTATGCCGCAAAACCGGACAGGCTCGTTACGCTTGATCCAAAGAAGATAGAGCAGAACTACAAAAAGTGGCTTGACCAGTGGACGCAGCTAATGGTTGAGGGCAAGACTCCCGACGAAATTCTTGGAAAAACCGGCACATCGGAATCAAAGGGCTCAATCTGCGGGCCTGCGTTTGTTGTGGCTTTATCTCTGATTTCCCTGCTCTGGAGGAGGTTGGGTTTTTAGGTTTTTTAGTTTTGGTTTTCGGTTTTAATTTTTAGTTGGTTCTATACCCTTCCAACTCTTGAACTCTTAATTCCCGATTCTTAATTTCTGGAAAACGGCTCTTCTCATATAAGAGCGGGAGAACTTGACCGGAGAACAGCTTCTGGTGCGGGGGCGGGGATTTGAACCCCGGAACCCCTACGGGACAGGACCCTCAATCCTGCGCCTTTGACCAGGCTCGGCAACCCCCGCGCCTGCATTTATTTCCGTGTTGAAGCATTTATAAATCTTTCTGTGCCTGTATGGGTGTCCGATACCGGGGGATGCCTGAAATAATTGATGTATGTAAAGTTATGCGGTCAGTTCTTCAAATAGTGTTCCCTGAGACTGCAAAAACTTCAAAATAATGAACCGTCAAACAAGACAATCCCACCTCTTGGACACGCCCTTAGATACCGAAAAACTTATAAAATGAAGTTCAGCCGTTATAATTGGCTGGGGGCCGGTAGCTCAGCATGGTTAGAGCGCGGGACTCTTAATCCCGTGGTCGGGGGTTCGAATCCCCCTCGGCCCGCCATTCACATTTGCGGTTCTTCTCGATTATTGAGTCCAGAAGAAGCGCCCAGACTAAGAAGAAGGAGTTAAGAAAATGAGTTTTGAAGCTTTGGGGCTTTCAGAGAACACTCTGGACGCCGTTCGCAGAAAGGGCTTTTCTGAGCCCACCGATATTCAAAGGGAAGTTATACCCCGCCTTCTGGAGGGAGAGAGGGATATAATAGGGCAGTCACAGACAGGGACAGGTAAAACAGCGTCATTCGCCCTGCCACTCATCGAGATGATTGATGAGATGGAGAGATACGTGCAGGCTATAATCCTCACACCCACGAGAGAGCTGGCCCTGCAGGTTGCGGATGAAATAAAGTCCCTCAGGGGAAGAAAAAGGATAAGGGTTTTTGCCGTCTATGGCGGCCAGCCGATAGGCCCCCAGATAAGGGCTCTGGAGAGAGGAGTTCATATAGTTGTTGGAACTCCGGGGAGGGTTCTTGATCACCTCAGAAGGGGAACCCTGAGGCTCGATGGAATAAGGTACTTCATTCTCGATGAGGCAGACAGAATGCTTGATATGGGCTTCATAGACGATATAAAGACCATCCTCAGGGAAACACCCGAGGATAAGAGGGTTCTGATGTTCTCCGCTACAATGCCGAGGGAGATAATCCGGCTGGCGAAGAGATACATGGGCGATTACGAGCTGATAAAAACATCGGAGGATGAACTCGTCCCGGAGCTTGTGGAGCACGAGTACGTGGAGGTTGTGCCCGCGAGAAAGCTCTCCCTCCTGAAGGACATACTCGACGAGGGATTCTACGGAATTGTCTTCTGTCAGACGAAGAGGGAAACGCGGGAGCTTGCCGGCAAGCTCGCCCGTGCGGGCTATCCTGCAGAGGCTCTAAACGGGGACATGACACAGAGGGCCAGGGAAAGCACCTTCTGGCGCTTTAAGAGAAGAAAAACAAAAATCCTCGTTGCAACGGATGTTGCCGCAAGGGGAATAGATGTTCGGGAGATAACCCACGTGGTCAACTACTCCCTTCCCCAGAACCCCGATGCATACATCCACAGGATCGGGAGAACGGGGAGAGCGGGGCGGAAGGGAACGGCGATTACCCTCATAATGCCGGGAGAGTATAAGAAACTCCGTTACATAGCTCAGGTCGCGGGAATCAGGATTAACAAATCGGAGCTTCAGGGGGACTACAGACCGAGTAAGGAGGATTATGGCTATTATTCAGAGCATGAAGGGCATGAGAGGCGAAACTACCCCAGAAGAAGATACAGAAGGTATTAGGGTTGGCTTTCTTGCCTGTGCAGATGGTGGGCTTTTCGCTCCGTTTTTATTTTTCACATCCAGCCAGAAGGATGATCAGTCTTCAAATAGGCTTTTGGAAGGAACGTATAAAAAACCATGGCAAAAACTCTTTAAATTCCGGGGGATAGGTGTAAGGGTAGGGGTGAGGAAGATGCTCGAATCACTGTGGAGCTTTATCAACCAGTATTTCATCCAGCCGATGTACACGAGAAGCGGTTACAACGCGTACAACACTTTTGTATATGCATTCCTCTTTGGCTTTGGGGTCATATATTCATATAGATATATAATCCGACCCCTGAAAATTAAGGTGGATGAGAGGCTTTTCTGGGCTGTTACACCGATGATTATTTTTGGAGCAACGGTCAGGGCCCTCGTTGATGGCGGCGTTCTGCCTGAAAATCCGTGGATTCTGACGCCCGGGATATTCTTCACAGCTTTCCTTCTGATAGTCCCGGCATTGGTTATTGATGCAAGGATGAAAACCTACCCTAAAATCACTGTGGCATGGGGCCTGGTTCTTGCCCTCTGGGCCAACTACATGCTCGTAACCCATGCCAGGAACTGGGAGCCCTACGAGCTTACTTTGCTGCACACGTTCGTCTCATGGGTTCCTGTTTTCGTGATTTACAGGTACAGGCCCTTTGACAGGCTCTACCTCTATCCGGTGCTGGCTCACCTGTACGACATGGGGTCAACGGTCGTTGCCATCCACTTCTACGGCTACCGCGAGGTGCACTGGCTTGAGAACATCCTCGTGGGGCATTTCGGAGCATACTTCTACTACCCGTGGATAACCTTCATACTTGTGGTCGTCTACTATGGGCTCAGGTGGCTCGTTCCCGACGAAGAGGAGCGCTATTTCTGGTACCTCGCGATATACATCCTCGGCCTGGGACCGGCCATAAGGGACCCTGCCCAGCTGGTGATGCAGATAGGAGGCTAGCCGTTCCTTTTTCCTCTTCCATCCGGCCTTCTCCGGGTCTGGTTCCGTGTTCTCCCTTTTCCTTGGTCTCTCTGGCTTGCGGGCCTTTGATACCTCCTCTTGCCCCCGTAGTCCCGGCGTATCACCCTGCCCTCTTCA
>JALSON010000140.1 GCA_026986455.1 Thermococcaceae archaeon
TTTTGCTCACCTCCACGAAGTTTGCTCCGCCGAGCCAGCCGCCGCCCACACGCTTGAACTTCTTCCCGGTCTCGTAGTCTTCGTAGATGCCAGGCGTTGACGTCTCGTGGAGAACGTACCCGTTCCAGGTGAACCAGCCCTGATTCCTCTCCTCTATCTTTTTGCGCAGGTTTATGAGAGAACCAACCGTTGCATCGGCCATGTTCCCGAAGTAGCCCGTTGGATCAAGGAGCTTCCCTATCTTGGTTGCCCCGTCGAGAACTATGATCGAGACCTTCGTCCTGTCGTCGAGGTTCATCTTCTTCACCTCGTTGGCGTGATCCATGAGGGCTTTTGCATCGAGAGCAACCAAGTATATCTTCGTGGGCGTCGTGAAGAATCTGACCTTCTCCGCCCCCTTCAGTTTGACTGTATTCCCAACGGTTTCAAAATTGGTCGCCACGAACTGCGCCCAGTCCAGGGCTCCCCCCGAACCGTACTGTCCGCCAACGAGCCATTTGGGCGGATTCAAAATGCCCGTAAGTATCGCGTTCATCGTCGCAGTTTTTTCCGCCTCGCTCTTCGAGTTCTCGTATATGAAATTCTCCATGGCGATGTCCCTGGCTATGGGGTCGTACCTGTATTTAATGGCTATCTGTCTGAGCTGATACCTCTTTTCAGGGTCGTCCTTGAAGATGGAGAGGTAGCCGTTGATCTTCTGGTTATGATAGACTTTCTCCTCCATGTAGGCGTTCATCTCCTTTGCCATCCTCTCGGGGTCGTCCTTATACCTGTCGTGAATTGCGTAAAGCTCGTCTATGTAAACCTCATAAACCGAGCGCATTCCGGGAGTGGCATCAATCATCCTTTTCAGGTAATCTATGTGCCGCTCCATCAGCGATTCGGCCCATTCGAGCTTTTTCTGCTGCACGCATGCCTCGCAGGTCGCTATGTCCGGATCGTCGCAGTCGGTCAGGCCATCGAGGTCGTTGTCTATGCCGTCTCCGGGCACTTCCTTTGAGACGAAGTTAACCCGAACGCTGTCGGAGGCGAGGAGCCTTTTTGCCGAGTTAATTTCTCCGTAGAGGTCAACCTTCAGGGTTCCACCTTTAATCGAAGGGTTATCCATCGAAATTATGTCAGCAAGGCTGTCGCCGAGCACTTCAACCCTTCTCTTCGAGCCATCGGGGAGTGTGACAACGGCATAGATGTTCTTTGCTCCCTCCCCACTGATATCGGCCCACAGGGATATGGTGAAGTGCCCCTCGAAGAGCTGTTTGAGTGTGGCGCCATCGCCTGGAGAGTATATCCTCACGGAGTATTCCGCCGGGCCGGTGCTGGTAGTGGTTGATGTGTTTGAGTCCTGTGGTGCTATTAGTGGAAGCATGGAGCTGGTAACCCTCTCCCCTATGGAGTTCGAGAGGGCTTCGGTTTCCTCCCGGAGCGGGTCGAGGAGCTTTAGATAGTTCGCGTAGGCGTTCTCATCGTACTCAACCCCGCAGTCCGAGTTGGCGCCGTGTGTGCACACAAGCTGAGAATAGTTCCCATCGTTGTAGTGCTCGTTGTTCCACTTCCCCCGAATTGTTATCTTTAAGAGGTAGTTTCCGGAGAGCATGTATTTCTCGTAGGAAAACCATGGATTGGAGCGGTAGTACTTCCCGCTGTCCTCCTGCCGTATCATGGTCGAAAATCTGTAGCAGCTCGGATTTCCTTCGGCGCTCTTTTTTGAATAGAGCACCGTTGGCTCGTCCTTGGCGTTCAGGCACGAGAGGGGGCTGTTTATCTCCCTGTTGTAGTCATCTCTGGCGTTCTCGCTGCTGGAATATCTTCTCAGTTTAACTACAACCTTGGCGTTGAGGCCATCCTTTCCGGTGTATATCCCGCTGATCGATATCAGGTTGGTGTCGTTGTAGAAGTCAGTTATCCTTATTCCGAGAGCCTCCATTGAGTCTTTAACCGGGTTAAACTCATCCTTCGGCAGCCCGCTGACGCTCAGGGGGCCCAATGAGGCTGTGTAAAGGAAAATGAGAACCAGAGAACCAAAAATAATCCTTAATCTCAACTCTTTCTCCTCCGCATCACGTTTATCGCGTATTTTATACACAGGAGAAAGACGATGAAAACCGCCAGTAATATGAGTGTGCCGATCAGAGGCCCGGCAACGCTGAGCCCGGTCAAATATTCATGGGGCGATTCCAAAGTCTTTCCTCCTTAAAGAAACCATCTCGCAGAAAAAGAAAGCGGGACAGGTTCCTCCGTTATTTTTTGTTTTACAAATTACGCATTCATGCGTAATAAACCTTTCGGAAGGGAAACCTCAAAAAAGAGGGTTATGGGTTCGATTTTCGAAGTTCCTCTGCAAGTTCAATGAGTTTTCTTGCCGTTCTTCGTTTTTCCCTCCTCCTTAATCCAGGTTCCCACTATGAAGCCGTCCGCATACCTCCAGAGCTCCGGCAGGCTGTCGTAGGTTGTGCCCGAGCCCACTATCACGGGAACCGGGGAGATTTTCTTGGCAACGGCGAGTTTTTCTATGTCAACGGGCTTTCCGGTTGCCCTCCCGCTTACAATCACGGCATCTGCCAGACCCCTCTCGATTGTGTCGCTCAATGCTTCCTCAAATTCTCCAAAATGATACGCATGCTTGACATGCACATCGGCAAAAACCCTGATTTTTGAAGGGAGGAGCCTCCTCAGCTTTGCCAGCTCATGGGCAATTCCCTCAATGATGCCCTGGTCCGTGTAAGCTACGCCGCTCAAAACGTTCACCCTTATGAAGTCTGCCTTCACGGCGTATGCTATCGAGTATGCGGCTATCCCGTCGTTCCTCAAAACGTTAATTCCAAGGGGGAGGGAGGTTTCCTCCCTAATGGCTCTGGCGACAACGGCAAAGGCGGCCACCGTTGTTTTATCCACCGTCTTTGGAAAGGGCACATCATTGAAGTTCTCGACCATTATGGCATCAAAGCCCGCCCTCTCAAGCTTTTTAGCCTCCCTCACGGCGTGCTCAATGACCCCATCGAGGTTCCCATCATAGAGATAGGAGCCCGGCAGGGGTTTGAGGTGAACCATACCTATGAGGGACTTTTTTTCAAATTCCATGGAATCACCGAAATAGAATGCTTCAGGGGATATAATAAAATTGCGGCAGGAATGGAAAGATAAAAAGATGTTACCTCTTTGTGAGTCTGTAGGCCTTTATCGTGACGGTATATGTATCCGTTCTGGTTAGCTGTAACTTTTGTGAAGTTTGTGAGCTTTGTTATGGCCAACGTTCCCTCCTCCCATTTTCATTGAGGGCTT
>JALSON010000141.1 GCA_026986455.1 Thermococcaceae archaeon
AGGTCGATGGCGCCCTTGTGAACGCAGTAGCGGGTAGGGTGTTCCGCATCAGGACAAAGACGGACATGTACTTCCTGTCGTTCATAGCAGGGGGCAATCTGACCGGGGTTCTTGCCGTCTATCAGAAAACAGGAGGCGTAAAAGCTCCCGAGGGCTACGCATACCTGACCTACGCTCTCTTCAACGTCACCCATCCGTCCAACTGGTCAATCACCAACGTGACTATCGCTTTCAGGGTCTCAAAGGAGTGGCTGAGTAGGAACAACGTGAGCCCCGAGAGGGTTCTCCTCCTTCACTATGAAAACGGCTGGGTTGAGTACAAACCGACCTTGGACTATGAGGATGCAAAGTACGTGCACTACACTGTTAAAGTTCCAGGTCTATCCCTCTTCGCAGTTGCGGAGAAATTGAAGGTTGAGAAACCGGAGGAAGCAGGAACAGAGACGGAAACACCTGTTGAGGGCCCAACGGGCACACCCACGAACACGCTAGGAAGAACCGAAAGCCCCCCTGCAACTGGAGGAAACGCTGAAGGAGTGTTCTACTACGCCCTCGGAATCCTTGCACTGCTGGCCCTCGCGGTCTACCTCTACATGAGGCGGTGAGCCTTCCCGTACTTTACCTTTTTTAGCGCCTCATCCTTCAGGTCGGGTAGGGCAGTTCTTCAGATAAAACTCCCTGAAAAGCTCAGCTTCCTGCACGTATGACCTCTTCAGTTTAAGAGCGGTCTTAGCCCTCTCAAGCTCCCTGCCGAGGTAAAAAGCATGTCTCGGTGAAATTTGAAAATGCTCCAAAATTGTGTCAATTATGGCATCCGGCTCTTCCCCTGCTATCGTTAAAATCTGCTCTGTTCCTCTGTGGGCAATCACCCATATTTTGTTCTCCTTTGTAAAAATCCTGAAGTAAATCCCCTCAAGTTTGGTCTCCCTTCCTCTGGCTTCAATTACGGGGGATTTAATCTCATACTCAACTTTCTCGCTTCTCTTCTCCTTCAGAATCAGCAGGTCAAAGCCCAAATCCTTGGGCACCTCAAACAGCATCATGTCTAAGGCTCTTCTCAGCTCCCTAACCCCTCCGCGGCACTTCGGACTGACCTCCGTTGTCAGCAGCAGCGATATCTTCAGCTCTTTGGCAAAACCAGCAAGGACTGCGTTTATTCCGACACTGTCCGCATCGATCATCTCCACAACGTTACCAGCGCCGGCTAAAAGCACGTCGTCGGGATTTCTCTCCCTGTAAATCTGAAAGGCCGTGATGGAGCGGGCGAGGTGGGGAATGTGCTCAAGGATTAAATCAGGGATGATGTGTTTGTAACCCAGCTCAAGAGCTCTCTCTTTAAGTTTCTCCAGAAATTCAACCCTTTCCAGGGGATTCGCCGGGAAAAAGCCTCTTTTCTGGTTTGTCGGTATTAAAACAACCGGCTTCTCTGTTACGAGCTCTTCGATGTTGCCGCCGTCAATGCTGAGGAATAGGTTAGCATAGTCCAATGCCCTTTCGATTTCCTCCGTGTTCAATGAATCAAAGCTCACCGGCACATCATATCCCCTTTTTCTCAGGGCCTCCTTTATCTCCGGAATCTCCTCAATAAAGTCAAGATTCGTCTCACCGCTCACCATGCCGAGGTCTATGATGTTAGCCCCACTCTCAATGTAGTAAACCGCTCTGCTGACTATCTCATCAATGCTCAGCTTTGGAGCGTCGACTATCTCGGCAAGAATCCTGTGCGGGAAGTCAAAGCCAGCCGGCAGGCTGCCAATTAAAAAGTTGTACGGTTTTTTAAGTGCTTTTTCAATATAGCTCCTGTTCTTCGTTCTGTTTTTTATGTCTTGGACTCTCTTAATGGCATCCCTCATGAATAGATCATCGGCCGGAACCTCCCTGCTGAGCCTGAAACCCCCCCGCAAAGCCCTTAGAATCTGCGGCAGGTCAAAGGCGTATCTCGGCCCCTTAAATGCGGGGATACCGAGTTCCTCCTCGATTATTTGGGCCGAGCCTCTGACGAGACCGGGAATCAGGATCATGTCGTAGTCTTCGCCTTTTATTCCCCCCTTCACGAGATAGCGTGCTATAAGTTCCGGCGTTAAAAAGGCAGCCACACTAACCGGCGTTACAAATACCTCGCAGCCCATGCCGTATTTTCTCACCAGCGGCTCGGCTATCCTCCCGGTCACGAGCAGGATTCTCATGATCTGATGTTGTCCGCAGGGGTATTTAGAGGTTTTGCATGGAACGGCAGAAAGTCCTCAGCTGCAGCAGGTCCCTCTGAAATTACCCCTCCCAGCTGCCTTTTTGCACGCCTCTCTGAGCTTCCGGGCGTTCTCCTCCGGAACCCCGTCGTAGGTGAAGTCCCAGGTGCCGAGCTCGATTCCGGCGGCGTATTTGAGCTTATCCCTATCCCTCAGCATAGGATAAAACTCAATGTGGAGGTGATAAAACTCATAAGTTCCCTTAAACGGTGCCTGATAGACGTTCATCACATAGGGCATCTGCCTCTCGAAGAGGGCGTTGAGCGTGGCCGTTGCAACCCTAAGAGCGTCGGCCAGGTCTTCAATTTCCCCCCTATCCAGTTGCGTCAGCCACTGTATGTGGCGCCTGGGGTAAATGTGCACCTCAAAGGGCCAGTTTGCAAAGAAGGGCATGAATAACACAAAGCTTCCATTCTCATAAATGGCCCTCTCCCCCTTCATCTCCTCCTCCAAGATGCGGCAGAAGAGGCACTCACCAAAGCGCTTGTAATGCTTCCTTGAGTTCTCAATTTTCAGACGGGCCTTTAGGGGGATGAAGGGCAGGGCATAGAGCTGGCCGTGGGGGTGGGTTAAGCTCACACCAATTTCCTCGCCTTTATTTCGAAAGATGGCGAGGTAGGCAACGCGGGGGTTGTTCTTCAATTCCATGGTTACACTTTTCCACAGCTCAACAACCCCAATCATCTGCTCATGAGATAGGTCGTCTAAATCCCTCAAATTATGCTCCGGCGTTTCCACTATAACACTGCACTGCCCGATAGCTCTCGCTTTCCTGTAAAAACTCCCATCTTGGGGCTTTTCCGCTTTAAAATTGAGCATCGGGAATTTGTTCGGCAGGAGCAGAACCTCCCAGCCAGAGCCCGTTTCCTCACTTCCCGGACAGAAGGGGCAAAAGTTCCCGGGGCGCCAGGGCCTCTCTTTTCTCACGGCGGACACCATTATCCACTGGCCGGTTAAAGGGTTGTAGCGGAGCTCCCTCATCCTCTCACCAGAGAAAAATGTTCG
>JALSON010000142.1 GCA_026986455.1 Thermococcaceae archaeon
GGGTGCGTTCTTTCTTATCGTTTCGAGCTTTTTAACTGCCCTCTTCTCCTGCATTTTCCTTGTAAGCTCGGCATCCTCGGTAATATCGCCCCACTCGTCGTGCTCGTTGCCGTTGGCTATGACTACTTCCTCGCCGTAGCCTGGAACCGCCCTCGGCGAGATCCCGTCCTCGGTCAGCTCGTACCTCCTATAGCCTGGCCTTGCCTCGACGATATACTTCTCGAACCTCACCTTCCCCAGCTCTGGCTTTGGCAGGTTGTAGTAGGTGTCCACGAAGTACTGGTCAGTGAGGATTATGACCGGAACCTGGTATTTGTCAGCTAAATTGAAGGCCTCAGCAGTTAGGTAGAACGCCTCCTCCATGCTTCCAGGTGTGAGGATTATCCTCGGAAAGTCGCCGTGGCCTGCGTAGAGGACGAGGTTTAAATCACCCTGCATTGTCCTCGTCGGCAGGCCCGTTGCAGGGCCGGGCCTCTGGGCGAGGTGTATGACTATCGGGTTTTCAGCCATTCCGGCGAGGCTCAAAGCCTCGCTCATCAGGGCAAAGCCTCCGCCTGAAGTGCTCACCATCGCCCTCGCTCCCGCGAACCACGCTCCGAGGGCCATGTTTATCGCCGAAATCTCGTCCTCTACCTGCTCAACGATTATCCCGAACTCTTCCGCCTTCTGTGCAGCGAAGGTCGAGACGCCAGTTGAGGGGCTCATAGGGTAGAAGCTGAGGAAGTTCATGCCTCCGGCGAGGGCACCTATTCCTACAGCTTCGGTCCCGCTGAGGAGGATTTCGTCCTTAACCTTCTCGTCCCTTTCAACTTCCACCTTTATCGTCCCTTCCTCGCAGAGCTTAACGCCCAGCTCGTAGCCTTTTTTAGCGGCTTCGATGTTTTTCCCGACAACGTTCTCGCCCTTGCTCCCAAAGCGCTTCTTTATGTACTCCTCGACCGCCCCAAAGTCGCCGTGGAAGAGGCCAACTATTAAACCTGCTGCGGTCGTGTTGATGTAGAGCTGGCTCCCCGTTTCGAGGGCGAGCTTTGTCAGCGGCACCTCGACGAGGTTCGCCCCCCCCCAAGGAACTCTTCCTCGATGTTCTCCCTCTCTCCGAGGACGACGGTCTCCTTGGAGAGCCTGTCGGAGACCCAGCTCAGGACGCCCTGCTTGAATGGGACGAGGATGTCTATTCTCTTCACGAAGGCCCTGACGCGCCTTGAAGAAACGCGTATCTCGGTGGTGTTTATCCCGCCCCTCACGCGGGACATGTACTCCTTGTTTGCATAGACATGGTAGCCGGAGCGCTTTAGGGCGTAGGTCAGAATCCCCTCGACGGTCTGAATTCCCTGCCCGGCCGCTCCACCGAGAACTATAGAAACGTCCTCTTTAAACTCTGTCATATCACATCACTTCCACATAAGTTCGACTTTCGACATCATAAGGTTTGTGAATTAGGTTTATATAATTTTCTTCTGGAATCCTAAAACCAGGCGGATCAGCAACGAAGGGGAGGAAATAAAAAGAGTCAGAGCTCCTCTATGACCCCCCTGACGACCTCAAGGGGCTCCTTGATGATCTCCAGCACGTCATCGGCGGTGTTTATGGCCACGTAGATCTCACCGTCCTTCCGGTAGAAGAGCACCGGGCATGGGGCGAAGGAGCCTATCTCGTAGTCCTTCTTGGTCATCTCATGGAATATCCTGGGATTGCAGACCCAGAGAATCTTGTAGGGCTCCATATCGACGCCGACCTTGGATCTGACGACGTCGCTCGGGGTAAACTCAAGCACAACCTTGTAACCTTTCTCCTCCAGCTTTGCCTTAAACTTTTCCTCAGCCTCCTTGAGACCCAGGCTGAGTTTCCTCCTGTACCTGTATATCAGACCACCTCCCTCAAAGCTGTGAGAGCGATTCGAATAGGGAGCTCCAGAGCTTGAGGGGTGTGAGCTCGGTCAGCATCAGCAGGCCGAGCAGGATTAGAATCACCCCAAGAACTTGCTCCCACCTTGCCCTGCCCCTTTCGCTCAGCGAAAGCCTGTTCGAGAGGAGCTTCCTGTTCACCCACTCGCCGAGGTCCTTCGATGCCATCAGCAGGTAAACCGTTAGCCCCATTCCGAGGCCGTAGGTTCCCATAACGATAACACCGCTCAAGGTGTCTCCGCTCAGTGCCGCTGTTATCACCGCGAAACCGACGTAAGGCGCTATGCACCCGAGCCATGTCGCTCCCAACGCCGAGCCGAGTGCGAAGTCATACGCCAGGCCCCTCTTTGAGGCCACCCTATCAGTGGCCGAGAAGCTCAGTAGCCTTTCCATCCTCGCGCTCACCCTCTCGCTCACGAAGCTCGCACCTATGACAACGAAGCCGACCCCACCGATGAGGTAGAGCGCCCCCTGTATCTGGGAGGCGTAGCCGCCGAGGCTACCTACGAGGGCACCGAGCAGGGCGAAGGAGGCCACCATCCCCGCTATTACTGCCTCGACCTTCCTCCTCGCGAAGGTAAGCGACAGGGTTCCAATTATGACCGGCAAAACACAGGGTGAGAAGACGCTGACGATCCCGGCGGAGAATATCGGCAGGAGCACGGCTACGCTGAGGTTGCTCTTTTTAGAGGTTCCTGAAGCGTCCTCGCTTCGGGACTTCTGTTCACCGGGCTGGGAGGCGGTTTGAGGCTC
Source organism: Thermococcaceae archaeon (assembly GCA_026986455.1). Classification (GTDB taxonomy): domain Archaea; phylum Methanobacteriota_B; class Thermococci; order Thermococcales; family Thermococcaceae; genus Thermococcus. The sequence goes on from JALSON010000142.1 coordinate 2,658, forward strand.
CTCCCCCTCCGTGGCCTTTTTCAGGAAGTATGCCAGCCCATCGGGGTTCAGGGCCCCTACGGCCACCCCCTTCAGAACCATAGTCCCGTTAACGGCCTTGAAAACGACCATGGTTGGCGTTCCCGGGACGCCGACGCTTATCTCCTCCCCGGGCGTTTTGGGGTTGTAATAACCTGCATTGTCCGGCTGGATGACTATCACCGGGCTGTAAGCCTTATACCGGAGCGTCGTTATTGAGCGGCCTTTGTAAACGTCCACCGAAACGAGTACAAACCCCTTAAGGGCCTTTTCAGCGGTGGTAGTTGGGAAGACGTTCGTTTTCATGTAGTTGCATGCCGGACAGCTCTCGGAGTGATAGAAGACGAAGAAATACCTCCCCTCGTTCGAGGAGACCAGCTCCTGGAGTTCCTTTTCGGTCGTGACGTCATGAAAGGACAGATTTCCGTATTTTACAGTTCCCGCGCTGACAAACCCCATGAACAGAGAGAGAACCACAAGCATCAAAAGCGCCCTGCGCACCCTTTTCACCTGAAAAGAGATTGGGGGGTGGTTAAAAAGCCTTTTTTTGAAGCTTTTTTCATCAAAACGTCATCG
>JALSON010000143.1 GCA_026986455.1 Thermococcaceae archaeon
GCCAAGGATAGCTAAGGTTACAATCAACATTGGTGTTGGTGAGAGCGGTGAGAGGCTTACCAAGGCCGAGAAGATGCTGGAGCAGCTGGTCGGCCAGAAGCCGATAAGGAGAAGGGCGAAGCAGACGAACAAGGACTTTGGTATCAGGAGGGGAGAGCCCATAGCGGTCAAGGTTACCCTCAGGGGCGAGAAGGCAGAGGAGATGCTCAAGAGACTCCTCGCTGCGGTTGACAACAAGCTCAAGGCAGGCAACTTCGACGAGCACGGCAACTTCTGCTTTGGAATTCAGGAGCATATCAACATCCCCGGCGTTGAATATGACCCGGAGATCGGAATATTCGGCATGGATGTGTGCGTAACCCTTGAGAGGCCCGGTTTCAGGGTCGCCAGGAGGAAGAGGCGCAGGAAGAAGATACCGAACAGGCACAAGCTCACGAAGGATGAGGGTATAGTTTTCGTTCAGGAGGAGTTTAACGCCGTCGTGGAGGGATTGTGATGGCAAAGGCTGATTACAACAAAAGGAAGCCCCGAAAGTTTGGTAAAGGTGCGAGAAGATGCATGCGCTGCGGCCAGTACGGGCCGGTCATCAGAATCCACGGACTGATGCTGTGCAGACACTGCTTTAGAGAGATGGCCCCCAGGCTGGGCTTTAAGAAGTACGAGTGAGGTGAGGGAGGATGACTTTACTTGACCCATTGGCGAATGCCTTATCACATATATCAAACAGTGAGAAGGTTGGAAAGAAGGAGGTTTACTTAAAGCCCGCATCAAAGCTTATAGGAGAGGTTCTCAGGGTTATGCAGGAGAACGGCTACATAGGTGAGTTCGAGTTCATTGACGATGGAAGGGCCGGGATATACAGGGTTCAGCTCATAGGCAAAATCAACAAAACGGGTGCAATAAAGCCGAGATTCCCGGTAAAAGCTAAGGAATACGAGGCATGGGAGAAGAGATTCCTTCCGGCATTTGAGTTCGGTATCCTCATAGTATCGACATCACAGGGTGTTATGACCCACAAAGAGGCCAGGGAAAAGGGGATTGGTGGAAGGCTTATAGCATACGTCTACTGAGGTGAGAGAGATGCCAATCGACGCGTGGGTAAGGGAAGAAGTTGAAATTCCAGAAGGAGTCGAGGTTACTGTTGAGGGCAACCTCGTCAGGGTTAAAGGCCCGAAGGGAGAGCTTGAGAGGGAGCTTAAGTACCCGGGTGTTAAAATATTTGAGGAGGACGGTAAGGTCGTTGTCTTCAAGGAATTCCCGAGGAGGAGAGACATAGCAATAGCCAGAACCTTCAAGGCCCACATAGCCAACATGATCAGAGGAGTTACCGAAGGGTTCCAGTACAAGCTTAAGGTGCTCTACAGCCACTTCCCGATGACCGTCAAGGTTCAGGGTGACGAAGTCCTTATAGAGAACTTCCTCGGTGAGAAGAACCCGAGGAGGGCCAAAATCCTTCAGGGGGTTACAGTAAAGGTCATGGGGCAGGAGATTATAGTTGAGAGCATCGACAAGGAGAAAGCAGGGCAGACTGCAGCAAACATTGAACAGGCCACAAAGATAAACAAACGGGATAGGAGAGTTTTCCAGGATGGAATCTACATAGTGGAAAAGGCTGGTAAGCCGATAAAGTTCTGACCGTGAGGTGTGAGAAATGAACGAAAAAGCGAGACTCCTGAGAATAAGGGCAAACCTCAAAAGGAAGAAGCCGAGATTTTTAAGGCAGGAATGGTGGCGCTTTCCAAAGTTCAGGAACGATCCGAAATGGCGCAGGCCGAAAGGAATTGACAGCAAGATGAGGCTCAAGAGGAAGGGCAAGGCCAGGTCACCGAGCATCGGCTGGAGTTCACCCAGAGCCGTCAGGGGACTTCACCCGAGCGGCTACGAGGAGGTTCTCATTCACAACGTCAGGGAGCTTGAGGCAGTTGACCCGGCAAGGCAGGCGGCAAGGATAGCAGGCACAGTTGGTGCAAGGAAGAGAGAGATGATAATTGCGAGAGCCAAGGAGCTGGGGATTAAAATCCTTAATGCGAGGTGAATATCATGCTCAGGATGCAAAGAAGGGTAGCCGCTGAACTTTTGAAATGTGGGGAGAACAGGGTCTGGATAGACCCTGAGAGGATTGATGATGTCGCTTCCGCTATCACAAGAGAGGACATAAGGAGACTCATCAATGACGGCGTTATAAAGAAGAAGCCGGTTAAGGGACAGAGTTCCTATAGAGCCAAGATCAGGAAGGAGGCGAGGAAGAAGGGACGCCACCGCGGACCCGGAAGCAGGAAGGGTAAGAAGACAGCGAGAATGGGCAGGAAAGAAAAGTGGATGATGACAATCAGGGCACTCAGGAAGGAGCTCAGGAAGCTCAAGGCCGAGAAGAAGATAGACGAGCACACCTACAGGAGGCTCTACATCAGGGCCAAGGGCGGTCAGTTCAAGAACAAGAGACAGCTCTACCTCTTCATGGAGGAGAGGGGAATATTGAAGAAGTGAGGTGGGAAATATGGCACATGGACCGAGATATAGGGTTCCATTCAGGAGGAGAAGGGAAGGTAAGACTAACTATCACAAGCGCCTGGCGCTGCTCAAATCCGGAAAGCCCAGGCTGGTTGTTAGAAAGACACTCAACCATCACATAGCTCAGGTAGTGTTTTATGACCCGAAGGGTGACAGAACAATTGTTTCAGCTCACACGAGGGAGCTAATGAGGGACTTCGGCTGGAAGGGGCACGGAGGAAACACCCCCTCTGCATACCTCCTCGGCCTGCTCATAGGTTATAAAGCTAAGAAGGCGGGCATTGAGGAGGCCATCCTTGACATAGGTCTCCATCCGCCGACAAGGGGGTCAAGCATATTCGCAGTCCTCAAGGGTGCGGTCGATGCAGGCTTAAACATCCCGCACAGCGAGGAGATTTATCCGGAGGACTACAGGATAAGAGGCGAGCACGTTGCGAACTATGCCAGAATCCTCAGGGAAGAAGATGAAGACCTCTACAGGAAGCAGTTCTCAGGTTACCTCGTCAAGGGACTCGAACCCGAAAAGCTCCCCGAGCACTTTGAGGAGGTTAAAGCGAGAATAATCGAAAAATTTGAGGAGGCGAGAGAATGAGCGATCCAAGGGAAATGGCCCAGAGGGTTCTGGAAGAGTGGGAGCCCAGAACAAAGCTTGGCATTCTGGTCAAGGAAGGCCAGATAACTGACATTCATGAAATATTCAGAAAGGGCTATCAGATCAAGGAGCCCGAGATAGTCG
>JALSON010000144.1 GCA_026986455.1 Thermococcaceae archaeon
CTTGTCTTCAACTTCTACCCGATAACCGCCATCATGATCGTGTTGCTGGCTCTCTTCAATGACGCACCCATACTCGCGATAGCATACGACAATGTGGTTACACCGAGAAAGCCGGTCAGATGGGATATGTATAAGGTTCTCGTGCTTTCAACGCTGCTTGGCTTTGTTGGCGTTGTGAGCTCCTTCCTTCTGTTTTACATAGCCGAGAGAATTCTCCTCCTGAGCAGGCCCGAGATACAGTCGTTCATCTTCCTCAAGCTCGCGGTTGCAGGGCATCTCACAATCTTCGTTACAAGGGCAAGGGGACACCTCTGGCAGAAGCCCTATCCAAGCAAACTGCTCTTCTGGTCTGCAGTCATTACCAAAGCCCTGGCAACGCTTATAGTCGTCTACGGGATCTTCGTAACACCAATAGGCTGGAAGCTCGCTGGCCTGATATGGGTCTACGCAATAGCGTGGATGCTGGTGATAGATGAGGCGAAGGTCATCATCCTCAGGAGGATGGAGATTCTCTGATTTATTTTTATGAGGCACCAAAGAGTCCCAGGCTCGGTACGAGCGTTATCGCCATGCTCAAAAGCCCGCCGAGAATCAGAGCCGGGACTGCTGTTTTCTTTTCAATTCCGAAGAGATAAGCTACCAGGGCTCCAGTCCAGACACCGGTTCCGGGAAGGGGAATGGCGACGAATACTATGAGACCCGGAAAGCCCCACCTCTCAACGTAGGGATGGGCTTTCCTTCTCACGCGCTCGACATACCTCAAATAGAGCTCCGCAAATTTACCCATGGGGGTGTCCTCCAGTTTCAGCATGACCAGATCTATATACGGCAGGAGGAGCGGGAGAATCAGGGACAGGAAGAGAACACCGAGGGCCGCCGCAAAAAGGGTTTCCCACAGCGGATATCCTCTGCCCATGCCGTAGACTATGGCGTATCTGCCCTCAAACGTCGGGATTAGGGAGAGCATGAATATTTCTGCAAAGCTATTCAACCCTGAACACCTCCAATTTCAATTTTTGCATGATGGAGTTGTAGATTGGGAGCCAGAGGGCTTCTGTGGCCTCCACCAGCATAAGAACCCACGGGCCGAGGAGGAGACCGAAGAGCACATCGCTGAACCAGTGGACGTGGAGAAACAGGCGGGAAAGTGCCACCAGAATGGCATAAGCCCACCACAGGGGGCGGTATTTGGGAAAGCGCTTTCCAAGGGAATAAGCCAGAATTGAAGCCCTCGTTGCGTGGCCTGACGGAAAGGCAAAGTAATCCGCCTTCAGGAGTGCCCGCCGGAGGAAAGGCTCTCCGGGTCTCGGCACACCGAACAGCACCTTCAGAACACCAACAATAACCATGCCCGTGAAAAGTGAGAGCACGAAGCGCAGCGTCCAGCGCCCCACCTTTCCGGTCTTCTTAATGTCATAAAGAGCGAACAGAAGGATGTAAATCACAAAAGCCGCAAAGCTGGCGGAATCCGTGATTAAACGCATCCAGATTGAGTTCAGGTAAGGGGTCAGAGCATAGAGGTGAGTGTTTGGATCTGCAAACAGTCCAATGAACTCCGCAAGCAGCAACGTAATCAGCACGGCTGTAATTGAGAGCATTCTTTTTTCAGAGGGCATGGAGAAAGATGGCACGGTGGATAGATAAAGCTTTTCCCTCAGAGGCGCTGCTGGAATAATGGGGGAGTGTATAAGTGCAGAGTTGTACTTCAAAATAAACAGTGAAAACCCCTCAAAGGGCTAAATCCTATCCTAACCGCGCCCTTTCAGATGAGTCCTGCATCGTAAAGGCCGTGATATGCCTTGAGCAGAGCCTGCTGAACCCTCTTCGGCCCGAAGGTTCTAACGGCCCGCCCAAGTCCCTCGTTGTAAATCCTGCGCAGTATAAAGTCCGTTTCTCTGTTTAAGCTAATCTTCTCCCGATTCTCAAGGTAGAGACGGGCTATTTCCCCGGGTTCATGATAGTTCAGCCCCTTCAGCCACCTTAGGGGTATTCCGTCATCATACCTCCTCAACACCTCAAAACCGATTATCGTAACCTCATCATCCCCGTAGAGCTCGCCGTAGATTTTCCCCAGTTCCCTGAGGAGCTCCTTAACGTCCCGGAAGCCATCCCTCCTCGCATCCTCATCCGTTAGCTCACGAACCTTCTTCCTCTCAACTCCCGTGATTCTCACCTTCGCCACCGCCGTGTCGCTGGGCCGGATGACAAGATAAACCTCACTGCCGGGTCTGGCATCGTAGTCCCCGTATCTTATGGTGGTGACTTTATCGCCCCTCAGGATCCTCGACTTGTATGAGCCGTCAATCAGCATGAACTTCCTTATCTGCACCCTCACCATTCAGCACCTCTATGATTTCGGGGAGCTCCTTCAGGTCTTCGATTGTGAAATCTGCATATTTGAGGTACTCCTTTTCCCTGTCGGCGTATTTCCCGTATTTAAACCAGACCGTGTGCATCCCCACCTGTTTGGCACCGTAGATATCTGAGTAAAGCCTGTCCCCGACCATAACAGCCTCATCGGCCTCAACACCGAACTTCCCTATGGCCTTGCGGAATATCTTCGGGTGGGGCTTCTTCACACCCACAAAATCCGATATGAGAACCTCGTCGAAGTAAGCATCAAGCTCAAGACGCAGTATCTTCTCCCACTGCTTTATGGGATTCCCATCGGTTATTATGCCCAGAAGAAGTCCCATTTCCTTCAGCTTCAGAAGGGTTCTCCTGACGTGTCTTACCTCCCTCAGGTATGCAAACTTCGTGTTGTGGTATGCTATAACCCCGGCGGCAACCCATTTGGGATTGTAGGGAATATCAAGCCTGCGCAGGAGGTAATCAAAATGCCTGTTAAAGTTGCTCCCATACTCCCTGATCAGATCAAGGAGCTCGCTGTAGGCAGTATCAAAGTCAGCGGGCATGCCGTGACGTATCATGTTCTCAATGGCGTTCTTCCTCGCCATTTCCGCCAGCCTTGAGGTGTCTGCAATCGTATCATCCAGGTCAAAAAACACAACCTTTATCATCCCTCCACCCCTAAAAGGTTGGTGCATGAAATATTTAACCTTTCCCTCCCGTTATATCGAGATAGAACCTCGAACGCTTCATCTGGCGGAAATGCTCGTCCTCCTCAAGCCATTCCTTTATGAGGTCTTCGAGCCTCCACGTGAGCGATGCCGGCGTTGTGGTCGCGAATATCACCCTCCCGTGACCCAGAGCCTTCACCCTGCCGATTATGTCCTTCA
>JALSON010000145.1 GCA_026986455.1 Thermococcaceae archaeon
TAGAAGGGGAGATGCTTGAAGCCAGGCTGGCGCTGAAGTCTGCTGTGACGTATGACCCATTGAAGTTGTTTGGATCCAAGGTGTTGATTCTTTTGGTCTTGTCCTTTTTGGGTCATCGCGTTTGTAACGTGGTGATCGGAGTTAGAGGGTTGCTTAAGCAGGTTGTGAGTAAGTTTATTTGAAGAATTAGCCTCTCTTGCTTTTGACACCCGAGAATAATCCATTACTTGTTGTAAATATATCAAATAAAAAGATGAGAGTTCTTCATATAACCCACCTGTATCCTAAGCCTTATGATCCAATGCTGGGCATAGCTATACATAATCAGGTTAAATGGCTTGGGAAATTGGGGTGCTCGCAAAAGGTTCTTTCGCCGATCCAATGGGTACCGTTCCCTGTGGAGTATCTTTCCAATAAGTGGAGATCTTATTGCCGTGTTCCATTGCGGAGTGTGATCGATGGGATCGATGTGTACAATAGTAGGTACTTGGCTTTTCCGAAGGCGTTATTTTTTGATTCTTCCGGCTTTCGTATGTACATAGGCATCCGTGGGGCTGTTCGCGAGATATGGCGTGATTTTCGATTCGATTTGATACATGCACATATGGCATTACCAGATGGTCATGCCGGAATCTTGTTATCTTCTCAATACCGAGTTCCGTTGGTTATTACCGTCCAGGGGACGGATCTGGATATCACCGCAAAAAGAGGTAAGAGATGTTTGTCTGTTCTGAGAAAGGTCCTTGCACACGCTGATAAAGTGATAGCCCCCACACCCAGGTTGGCCGGTATTTTGAGCACTGAATTTAATATAGATCCGGAAGTGATTGGTTATGGGATTGATGAGGGTGAGGTTTTTACTGGAGTGAGCGAATTATCGTCGATTTATAAAGATAAGCGTATAGTTCTTAGCGTATCTCGCCTTATTAAAACCAAAGGAATAGATCTTCAGATTTATGCAGTTTTGAAACTGATACGTAAGTACGAAAATATTTTGTATTTAATTGTGGGTGATGGGCCTGAAAGAGCTCGATTGGAAAGTTTGGCGAGTGAGTTGGGCATTGAGGAGCATATAGAATTCGTTGGAGCTTTATCACACGGGAAAGCAATGGAGTATATGTCAATTTGTGATGTGTTTTCCCTTCCTAGTTACCAGGAAACTTTTGGGTTAGTGTATGTTGAGGCTATGGCTCATGGGAAGCCTATAGTTGGAGTTAAAGGGCAAGGAATCGACGGGGTTATATCTCCTGGGTCTACAGGACTCTTGGCTCAACCGCGCGATGTGGATAGCCTTGTGGATGCGTTGGACTTTCTCCTCAGCCATCCAGAGAAAGCTCAAACAATGGGGGAGCGGGCGCAAAAACTGGTATTAGAGAACTATACCTGGGAGAAAAACGCAGAAAGGACGATAGAAGTCTATAAAGAGGTATTGAATGCCCACTAAAGTCTGCATCCTCACCACCGTTCACCCTCCCTTTGACACCCGCATCTTCCACAAGCAAGCCAAAACGCTGGTGGAGGCGGGCTATGATGTCACGCTTATTGCCCAGCACGACAGGGACGAGGTCGTGGATGGCGTCAAAATTATCGCCTTGCCCAAGCTGAAGAACCGCTTTGCGCGAATTTTAGGACTTACCTGGTACGCGTTTTGGCTGGCTTTAAAGCAAAAAGCGGATGTGTATCACTTTCACGATCCAGAGCTTTTGCCAATTGGGGTACTGCTCAAGCTATTTGCCAGGGCCAAAGTAATTTATGATGTACATGAAGATTACCCTAAACAGATATTATTTAAACGCTGGATAAATCCGCTATTCAGGAAAGTTGTGGCAGCAAGTTGGGGACGGCTTGAATTGAAAGAAAGTAAAATGCTCGATGCTATCGTTGTGGTTAGCGAAATAATAGCATCGCGTTTCCCGCCCTATAAAACTGTAGTGATTAAAAATTACCCTGATCTTCGTCTCTTTCTTCATGAATCATTGGATTATCGTGAACGTCCTGCTCACGTGGTGTATGTGGGAGGGCTTACCAAAATGCGAGGTGTGTATCAGATGGTGCAGGCCATTGGTCAGTTACCTGAAAGATTAGAGGCTAAACTGTTACTTGCGGGAAGGTTCGAGCCCTCCTCCTTACAGGATTCACTTTCCAATGTGTCTGGATGGGAAAGAACGGAATACCTTGGCTATCTAAATCGCGCAGAGGTTGTTCGCTTGTTAACGACTGCTCGTGTGGGTCTTGTGCCACTATTACCTGAACCCAAGCATTTCTCCGGTGTGCCCGTAAAACTTTTTGAGTACATGGCAGCAGGAGTGCCGGTTGTTTGTGCAGACTACCCACATTGGCGAGATATTATTACTCAGGCGAAATGTGGTTTGATGGTTAATCCTTTAGATCCTCAGGAGATGTCTGAGGCAATACAGTGGATACTTGTTCATCCTGATGAGGCCGCTGAAATGAGTTTAAGCGGGAGGCGTGCCGTACAGAAATATTATAGCTGGAGTACTGAAGGCAGAAAATTGTTGAAACTTTACGCTAAATTAGGAGAATAACCATGATGAATAGCAAAAACAGTGTGCTGATTCTTGCCCCTCACACTGATGACGCCGAGTTAGGGTGCGGCGCCACAATGGCGCGGATGATAGAGGAGGGAAAAGAAGTATACGTTGCTGTGTTTTCTACCGCTGAGGAGTCGCTGCCCGAGGGGATGCCTCCAGGCACCCTGAAGGAAGAATTTTATAGAGCCATGGACACCATGGGAATTCCTAAGACTCATTTGTTCTTGTATAATTATCCTGTGCGCAAATTCTCATATTTTCGTCAGGAAATATTGGAAGATTTAGTAGATTTAAGAAAACGCGTGCATCCTGATGTAGTGTTTCTGCCTTGTAGCAGTGACGTGCATCAAGATCATGAGGTTATCTACATGGAGGGCATAAGGGCTTTTAAGAAAACCACTATTTTGGGATACGAATTGCCATGGAATCATCTCTTTTCCTCAGTGAACACTTATATTGTCATCAACCATGAACATCTAAAACGTAAGTGGGCCGCTCTCCGCTGTTATAAAACCCAATTTTCTTTGCATCGCAGCTATTTCTCATGGGATATTATAGAAAGCTTGGCAAAGGTCAGAGGGGTTCAAGTTGGTTCTCTATATGCAGAGGCGTTTCAGGTGATTCGTTTTATGTATCCTCTTGAAGAAGAGGTAGGGAGGTTATAATGAGGGAAGTGCGGGCTGAAG
>JALSON010000146.1 GCA_026986455.1 Thermococcaceae archaeon
TCCCTCGTTGGGGTGGAGCACAGGCTGATTGGGAACTCTCCAAAGCCCCTGATATCGACGATAACGAACTGTCCCGGCCTGTATTTGAATCCTCTGCTGACCTCAGGGTCTGTAAACCTGAGCGTGAAGAGCTTTTCCCTCGGTGTCAAATCCTTTACCTCCAGAATCCGGGCATCATGGGTTTGAAATGTGCTCATTCTAAAGCCTCCCTCACTTCATCCAAAACTTTAACGTGCTCTATTTTTGCCGGGCAGAACTCATCACACCTTCCGCAGCCGACACAGTTGAACCCTGCCTCGGGGTCAAAGTAGTTCTTGCAGTAGTAGCGGTGTCTGAACCTGTCCAGACGGGTTGGCCTGAAGTTGTGGCCTCCTGCAACGAGTCCGTGGCTCACCATGAAGCATGAATCGTAGCGCCTCTCCCGAACGGCCTCGTACGCGTTCAGCCAGCGGTCGCACACCTCGTAGCATCTGCATGTTGGACACACCATATTGCAGTTCCCGCATCCGAGGCATATCCTTTCGTACTTCTTCCATACAGGGCTGTCATAGGCTAAATCCAGCATGTCAGCGAGCCCCTCTTTGTTGAGCCTCTTTTTGAACGCTTTCGCCCTCTTCTCCTCGAAGGCCCTGAAGTTCCTCAGGTCTTCCTCGTTTATCTCTTCGAAAAGCTCCTCGTTTGCCCATGCTATCTCATGTCCCCTGACACTTCCGACCCTCACGAGCCAGCCATCTGGGAGTTCATGGAGGAACAGATCAAAGCCGCTCATGGCGAAGTCGGTGCCCAGGCTCTTGCAGAAGCAGTACTCGTCGGGCATACAGCTGATTCCAATTATTATCGAGTTTTCCCTCCTTTTCCTGTAGTAGGGGTCTGCGGGTTCCTCCAGATAAACTTTGTCGAGTATCTGGAGCCCGTGTATGTCGCAGGAGTGGACTCCGAAGAGGACTATTTTCTCAGCTTCGATGCACTCCTCCCACTTTTTGCCCTTAAGCCTCAGCATCTCGTCCTTCGGCCTGACGAAGAACTTCTTTGGGGGCAGCATGGTTCTGCTGTAATCCAGAGAAACCTCGCTGAGCTCCTCAACGCTCTTAAAGGAGTATATATTTCCCTGCTTTGTTGGAGCATAGACTTTTCCCCAGTTTTTTAGGGAGTTGAAGAATTCCTCAAAATTCTCCTTCGGGAGTTTTACGTATCTCAATATGACCACCAGCCTGATTTCCTTTCATTTTATGTTTGTAAAGGGACCGATTTAAGGATTTTTTAAACGATGAGTGTTCAACTTTAGGTTCAAAACATGTACTTTAATGCACTTTTATAAACATTGACGTAGATAAAGGTCTGAGGATACTTAAATGTTCAGGCCGGTGATGAGTATGGATGCAGGATTTGATTACATTCGGCAGTATGAGTCTAATCCGAGTTCGCTGATTCCCCTTCTCCAGCGAACTCAGGAAAAGTTCGGCTACCTGCCCAGAGAGGCACTTGAGGAGATAGCAAACTACCTCGGTGTCCCGCTCAGCAGGGTCTATGGAGTTGCCACTTTCTACGCCCAGTTCAGGTTTGAACCCCTTGGGAAGTACGTCGTCAAAATCTGCCACGGAACAGCATGCCACGTCAACGGTGCCGTGAACATATCCCAGGCCATAACCGAGGAGCTCGGAATCCAAGAGGGAGAGACCACCAAAGATGGCCTCGTAACGCTTGAGCGCGTCGCCTGTCTCGGCTGCTGCAGTCTGGCACCGGTCATAATGATAAACGACAAGGTCTTCGGAAAGCTCACACCGGACAAGGTCAGGAAGCTCATCAGAAAGCTAAGGGAGGGGAAGCTCGATGTCTGAGATAAAGGCAATTGCAGTCGGAATGAACTCCTGTGGCATAGCCGCAGGAGCAAAGGAGACCTACGAGGCGATAAAGGCCGAGCTTGAGAAGAGGAACCTCGACGTCAAGCTCAAGATAGTCGGCTGTGTCGGCATGTGCTACCGCGAGCCACTGGTTGACATAATCACCGATGACGAGATAATCACCTACGGTCACGTCGACCCCAAGAAGGTCCCCCGGATTATAGAGGAGCATGTTATCAACGGAAAGCCCATAGATGAGTGGATAGTCAAGCGCGACTGGTGGGAGTACGGCGAGAGGAAGACGTGGGACGTTGACGGCTACTTCGCAAAACAGAGGAAGATAGTGCTCGAAAACTCCGGCTACATAGACCCGGAGAACATAGACGAGTACATCGCCGCTGGAGGCTACGAAGCCCTCAAAAAGGCCCTCAAAATGGAGCCCGAGGAGATAATAGACGTCATCATGAAGTCCGGTCTCAGGGGAAGGGGCGGTGCAGGATTCCCGACCGGCCTGAAGTGGAAGTTCGCGAGGGAAGCCAAAGGAGACGTCAAGTACATTGTCTGCAACGCCGACGAGGGCGACCCCGGTGCCTTCATGGACAGGAACGTGCTCGAAGGCGACCCGCACCGTGTTATTGAAGGCATGATAATCGGTGCCTATGCGATTGGAGCG
>JALSON010000147.1 GCA_026986455.1 Thermococcaceae archaeon
AGGCCTTCCATAGCCTCCCTGAACTCGGGGAGGATTTCCAGGAACGTTTCACCGTTCTTTCGCACATAGCCGACGGGAACGAGTTTGAATGGCTCGAAGTTCATAGTCATCACCAAAAGAAAAATGGAGGGATTAAGTCCCGTGCTCCCAGCTCTCCAGGTATTTCCTCTGCTCCTCAGTGAGCTCCTCGATTTTTATTCCCATGGCTGAGAACTTAATCCTCGCCACCATCTCGTCTATCTCTCTCGGGAGCACGTAGACCCTCGGCTCAAGCCTCCCGCGGTTGTTCAGTATGTATTCTGCCGCCTTTGCCTGCAGGGCGAAGCTCATGTCCATTATCTCCGCCGGATGTCCGTCTGCCGCCGCCAGATTGACCAGCCTGCCCTCCGCGAGCAGGTAGAGCCTCCTTCCATCTTTGAGCTTGTACTCGGTTATGTTCGGCCTCGGCTGGTTTATCTCAACTGTAAGTGCCTCAAGGTCCGGCTTCCATATCTCAACGTCGAAGTGGCCGGCGTTCGCTAAGATAACACCGTCCTTCATGACCCTGAAGTGCTCTCCCCGGATGCACTTGATGTCGCCCGTCGAGGTAACGAAGATGTCTCCGACCTTAGCGGCTTCCTTCATGTCCATGACGAGGAAGCCGTCCATCCTCGCCTCCAGAGCCCTTATCGGGTCAACCTCGACGACTATGACGGTAGCGCCCAATCCGCGGGCGCGCATGGCTATGCCCCTTCCGCACCAGCCGTAGCCGACAACGACGACGTTCTTGCCGGCTATGAGGAGGTTCGTCGTCCTCAGGATTCCGTCCCACGTTGACTGGCCGGTTCCGTAGCGGTTGTCAAAGAGGTACTTGGTATAGCTGTCGTTCACGGCTATGATGGGGAACTTCAGAACGCCGTCCTTCTCCATCGCACGGAGCCTTATCACGCCTGTGGTGGTCTCCTCGCTCGCACCCCATACGTTATCAACGAGCTCCTGCCTCTCCCTCATCAGGGTGCTTATCATGTCCGCACCATCGTCTATGATGATGTTGGGCCCTATGTCGAGTGCCCTGTGCATGAACTCGTAGTATTCCTCCCTGTTTTCACCTCTTATCGCATAGACCCTGACGCCTGCCTTTGCCAGAGCAGCAACAACATCGTCCTGGGTCGAGAGTGGGTTGCTGGCAGCGGCAGAAACTTCCGCACCGGCAGCCTTAAGGGTGAGAAGCAGAAAAGCCGTCTTCATCTCAAGGTGGAGCGTTGTCGCTATCTTCACCCCTCTGAAGGGCTTTCTCTTTTCGAAATCCTTCCTGATGCTCTGGAGGACTGGCATGAAGCGCGAAACCCAGTCTATCTTCTTCTCCCCGCTCGGAGCGAGCGATATATCCCTAACGCAGTAGTCCTTTGTGCAGTCCATCTCCATCACCAGTTGACCATCGGGACTGCTCCTTAAAACCCTTGGGTTACCAATTTTGTGTCCTTGGAACATTTCCCGCTGAAAGTCCCGGAAAAGGTTTTTTAGGAGAAAGTTGTTAGAATGGTTGGTGTTCCCATGATAGTCGACCTTTCGGTACCCATCTCGGACGATACCCCTGCCTATCCGGACGACCCGCCGGTTAGCGTTAGGCTCTGGGCCGTCATTGACAGGGACGGCTACTACATGAACGTCCTCAAGCTTGGCGAGCACTCGGGAACGCACGTTGATGCTCCGGCGCACTTCATCCCCGGGGGAAAGACCGTTGACGAGATGCCTTTGGGCAGGTTTGTGGGAAAGGGTATGGTCGTAGATGTCAGGAACGGAAGCGGCCCGGTAAAGCTCGACGAGATTCCGGATGAGGGATATTTTGGCAGAATTGTGCTGTTCTTAACCGGAGGGAGGAAGCTCTCCCCGGAGGTGGCTCTGTTCTTGGTGGCGGAGGGGATTAGAGCAGTTGGCACAGATGCGATGAGCATCGGCGACGATGCCGTCCACAAGATACTACTGTCGGCCGAAGTACCGATTTTCGAGAACCTGACCAACCTCGAAGTTCTTCTGGACATGGAGTTCACATTTATGGCCTTTCCTCTGAAAATAGAGGGCGGCTCAGGGAGCCCCGTTAGGGCCGTGGCGGTGGTTCACTCAGAGCCCGAATGATTGCCTCCTTTAACACTCGTCTGTCCCTCATTTCCGCCGGTCGCTTCCTTCATGGAGTCCCTTCTCCGCGCCTTCTGTTCCCTCAAATACGGGTAGCGCATGATGTGGCCGCAGTTGAGGCACTTGATGACGACGTGGCCGTTTCTGAGCCTCACCCGGGCATTTCTTCCGGGAACAAGGAGGGAGTGGCATTTCTTGCAATAACGACGCTTCCACTTCCTCGGCATCCTTATCCTCGCCTTCTGCTGAACTGCCAGCGCTATCTCGACGTAGCGGTTGGCTAATTCGGGCTCGTAGGGGAAAACCCTCTCCGCGAGGGTGAAAAGGATGTCTATCCTCTCGCGGGCGATTCTCCTCTTCTCCCTCTGCTCCTTCTGACGGAGAAACTTTTTCCTGCTCATGCCACCACCTACTTTATCATCCTCAGCCTTCCGGCAAACGGCTCGTACAGGTAGCCCTCACGCAGGAGGCGCTCGATGATTTTCGCCGCATCACTCCGTTTGAATCCATACCTGATGAGGGCGCTGTGAAATTCCTCCCATGAGACACTGCCGTCGGCAGATGTTGCCTCCAGATCCATGAATATGCCCAGAGCTATGTTGGCTCTCCTATCCCTGCTTATATATCTTTCATACTCCTTAACGGCCTTCATCAGGATGTCAGGCGGTATCTCATTCATCCATGTGTCAAGAATCTCCTGATTTATAACGAGGACATCGCTTATTATGCTCCTTTTTAGCCCCCCCTCAAACCTGGCCATTGATCCGAGGAGGTGGGTGCTCAGGAGGAAGCGCGTGTTGGTCTCGAATACCATGCCGCTCAGCCTCAGTGCATCGAACTTCTCGCCGTATTCCATGCGGTTCTTCATGATCCAGTCCTCAAATCGCTCCCTGAAAATCCTGAGTTCTCTATCCCCCAGGCTCATTGACGCCATTTTTGCCCTCTCTTTGAATATTGTGGCTATAACGTTTGGAATGAGCTGCTCAAGCTCGCGGTTCTTTTCATACCCCACGGGTTCATTCAGGATGAAAGGCACCTCCGAGAGATATGCAAGGGCATCATCGGGCAGGATTTTTGCCTTTTTCGGCGTTAAAAAAACAGCATCCTTTGACTTGA
>JALSON010000148.1 GCA_026986455.1 Thermococcaceae archaeon
CGGGACACTTGAGGAGGGCAAGTTTGCCGACTTCATAGTTGTGGATAGAGACCCATTTGATGTGGAGGAAAGAGAGCTGAGGAACATAAAGGTGCTTGAGGCCTACGTGGGCGGCGGGAGGGTCTTCAAAGCTTAAAGCCGTATGAGCTCCCTCTCCGCCTTTGTGAGCCTCTTTCCCTTTCCCTCAACGACAACATCATCCTCTATTCTAACGCCGCCGATGCCGGGAATGTAGATGCCGGGCTCTATTGTGAAGGTCATGCCGTTTTCGAGGAGTACGTTTCCTTCGGGCCCTATATAGGGCTCCTCATGGACATCAAGGCCAAGACCGTGCCCTGTCCTGTGGATGAAGTACCTCCCATAGCCAGCCTTTTTTATGGTCTCCCTCGCGGCCCTGTCCACTTCTCCCGCTTTGATGCCTTTCCCAACCGCCCTGAAGGCGTTTTCCTGTGCCTCCCTAACGACCTCGTAAATTTCCACAAGTCTCCCGTCGGGCTTTCCGAGGGCTATGGTGCGCGTTATATCCGAGCAGTAGCCTTTCCACCTCGCTCCGTAGTCGAGTATCACCATGTCGCCCTTCCTGAGCCTCCTGTCGCCCGGTGCGTGGTGGGGATTGGCCCCATTCTCGCCGGCTGCCACTATTGGCTCGAAGGATATCCCATCGCTGAGCTCCCTGATGGCGAGCTCTATCTTCAAGGCGAGCTCCCTCTCGCGCATTCCCACCAAATCCCAGCTCAGAATCTCCCCGAAAACCCTGTCGGCAGCCTTGGCGGCATGTCCCATCATTTCTATCTCGTGCTTATCCTTCCTCATGCGGAGCTCTCTGACGAGCGAGCTGAGCGGATAGAACTCGAAGGTGCCGAGACGCATGAGGTTAATCAGCCAGTCGGCGCGCATCGTGTCTTCTATCAGGAGCCTGCCGTCTGAGAGGTGGAACTCAGCCAACATCCACGCGAGCTTGTCGTAGGGGTTCTCCCCGTCGCGCCAGAAGGTAACAGGGAAATTCATTATGGTGTTCTCGTATAGATTTGGAGCTAAGAGTCTGTAGTCACCGTCGGCGCCCACAACCAGAACTGTGAGCCTCTCGCCCGCCTCGTGTATACTCAGCCCTGTGAGGTAATAGAGGTTCGTCCCGGGGCTTATCAGGGCGCCGTCGAAGTTCCTTTCCTTCATGAGGGATACGAGTTTTTGAAGGCGCATTGGGTTCACCAAGATGCCTTCTGTGCATAATATTTTTAATACATTCGGGGGATTGAAATTAATAGGTGGGCCCTATGTCTGAGGAGAGTGTAACCCTGGTAGACATTCTCGAGTGGTACTTATACAAAGAAGACTTACAACGGCTTCTTGAAGATGCAGGGCTAAAGAAATCTGGCAATAAACGAGAACTAGCTGAAAGACTAGTTTTTGAATCAGATTATGATCCTGTGTATCTGTTGTCAAAATTAACAAAAGACGAGCTGTTTCTCATTTTGGATGAGGAATTTGGTATAACTCTTCCAAAGTCCACGCCAAAGCAGGCATTAATTGAGACACTATTAGAGCAACTTGATGAAACCGAACCAATAGATGAAACTCCTTCGTATGTCTCAAAAACAAAGAACAAAGGATATCCAAAAAGAAACTTGCAGAGAGAAATGAGCGAGGATATCTTTGAGTCTATTTATGAAGCACTTAAGTCATTTAAACCTTACAGAATTGAAGGCGAGTCAGACCTCGAAAAGCAAGTTGTCGCTTATCTTAGAGGCAGTATTTCTGTTGAAGTCACACCACAAAAAGCTGGGGCGAGATATGGTGCCCTTTCTATTCCGGATATTGTTGTAGAAGACATTGCAGTTGAGATAAAATTCTTCAGAAGAGGGAGCAATCGAAGTGAGTGGGATAGAGCTATAGGGCAAATTATACGATATTATATCGAGGGAGATTATCGTGCAGTCATACTATTTGTATTGGATAATGCTGGAATAGTTCCAGAACATTCTCTTGAGGAGTACGAGAGACTACTGCCCTGGCTTAGCATTATTGTGAAGCGATAACTCAAAAGCAAAATCCTTAAAAACTCAACCTCCAACTCACCACGACTTGGCGGGGAACCCGCGGGATGTTCCGCTTTGCGGAGAACCACAAACATGGAAGGGGTGAAAAAGATGGGAATGTACAAGTACATTAGGGAAGCCTGGAAGAGCCCCAAGAAGAGCTACGTCGGGGAGCTTCTCAAGCAGAGGATGATAAAGTGGCGCCGTGAGCCGGTCGTTGTGAGAATTGAAAGACCCACAAGGCTCGACAGAGCGAGAAACCTCGGTTATCAGGCCAAGCAGGGCTACGTGATGGTTCGCGTTCGCGTTAGAAAGGGCGGAAGGAAGAGGCCCAGGTGGAAGGGAGGTAGAAAACCCAGCAAGATGGGTCAGGTCAAGTACAGTCCGAAGAAGAGCCTCCAGTGGATAGCCGAAGAGAAAGCGGCAAGAAAGTTCCCGAACCTTGAGGTCCTCAACAGCTACTGGGTCGGCGAGGACGGAATGTACAGGTGGTTTGAGGTCATAATGGTCGACCCGCACCACCCGGTTATTAAGAACGATCCAAAGATAGCATGGATAGCTGGAAAGGTCCACAAGGGTCGCGTATTTAGAGGACTCACCTCAGCCGGCAGGAAGAGCCGCGGCCTGAGGAACAAGGGTAAGGGTGCTGAAAAGGTCAGGCCCAGCATAAGGGCCAATAAGGGCAAGTGATGCCCTCTATTCTTTTAATTCCTCTTGGTAGCTTGAAGCCCTTTTGAATCTTCCCCCGGTTTTCCTGTTCCGATACGTTTCATCTTCATGCAACTTATTTACTTGGGCTTCCTTTGAACCGTTCTAAGAGGAAAACTGGAGTTAGAACGAATTTACACTTAGAAAAAATAAGGAAGGGTTTTTACTTAAGATAAAAGAAAAAGCTTATAAAGGCTTAGTGGGAAATAAATATTGGAAACCTTGGAGGTGGTACCATGGCTACGTATGCACTGTGGTATTTCAAGCCCCAATATGGGAACTACACGATCTTTGAGACAAATGTGCCGACCTCCGATCTGAGTGATCTCGGATTTGATTACATGATAACTCTCCATGCCCCTGGTAAAGATGGAGAATACGGACAAATGCCAATGAGTGGCTATTCATACGATGATGGCTACAACGACGGTAAGGGGCTGGCGCAGTGGCTTGAGCAGGAAGTGAACCCG
>JALSON010000149.1 GCA_026986455.1 Thermococcaceae archaeon
GTCGGTCCATGGGCCGATTATATCATAGATTGCCCTTATGTATGAGCGTGCAAGTCTCTCCTGCTCGGCCTCGCTGAGCTCCTTCGGGTTGACTATGATACCACCCTTACCGCCACCGTATGGGATGTCAACAACAGCACACTTCCAGGTCATCCATGTGGCGAGGGCTTTGACCGTGCTGAGGGTTTCTGCCGGGTGCCACCTGATACCACCCTTGGTTGGGCCGCGAGCCCAGTTGTGCTGAACACGGAAACCGGTGAAAACCTTAACAGAACCATCGTCCATCTGTATCGGAACGCTAACTTCCAGAATTCTCATTGGCTTCTTGAGCCACTCAAGGGCCTCTTCACTTATGTCCATAAACTGTGCAGCCCTCTCGAGCTGCCTGACCGCCATCTCAAATGGGTCCTGCTCAACCATCTTTATCACCTCAAATTTCGGTAATCTGCGATGTGGGGTTAGGCATTTACCTATATAAACCTTTCGTCGAAAAAGCCCGGAAAACCTTTATTTTCCAACAAAAGGTTATGTACGGAAATTTTCGGCGAAAAGAAAAACTCTCCCGAAATTTTAATAAAAAAAGAGGCATGTACATCCAATATTTTTTATACACTGGGGGACATTAAAATACATTGATGAATAAAAATTAAAAGGAAGCCCTCAGCGAGAAGTCGGTCATCATCCATCAGCTCACTCTCTCTTTCAATCATCGGGCAAGAGTATCTCAGGAGATCCGCTAATAAAAGTTTTTGAAACAGTCCCTATTTAGACCGACATCTTACCGGATTATCCGCCTCTATATCCGTCATGGTGACAGAGTACGGCACGGCTCCAATTGAGTACTTAGAAAAATGTCAATCCCCAATTCTTATTCAGGGGTAGAGTAAATCGTCTTTTGTCGAAATAGGGGAGTAGAAAGCTTTATTAAGTATACCCGAGTAGTTAGCAATGCTGCATTATGTCCCCCGATGTTTGAAACTGTTGATTCGGGTTTAGAGGTGAAACAAAATGGCTGAACAAAGAGATAAATGGGCAACCAAACTCGGTTTGATTTTAGCTATGGCAGGAAATGCCATCGGTCTCGGCAATTTCTGGAGATTCCCATACCAGCTTGCCAGCAACGGTGGCGGAGCGTTCATGATACCGTATTTCTTTGCTTTGTTCTTCCTGGGAATTCCAGTGATGTGGATTGAGTGGACAATAGGCAGATACGGAGGCAAATACGGCCACGGTACGCTGGGTCCGATGTTCTACCTGATGTCGAGGGAAAGCCTGAAGCCCAAGAGCGCACTCTGGTTCGGTGTTCTCGGAGGCCTGCTGGGATTCTCGGTCTCATCGCTGCTCAGCTCCTACTACTACCAGATCATAGGATGGTCGGCAGCATACACATGGTACAGCCTGACAGGGGCATACTTCGGACAGGACACCTACAAGTTCTTCGTGGGCTACATATCCAACACCAGTGCGGTGCTGTTCTTCTGGGGACTGACGATGGTTCTCTTGGGAATAGCAGTCGGACAGGGTGTTAGCAAGGGTATAGAAAGATGGGTCAAGGTAATGATGCCGGCATTGTATGTGTTTGCCATTATCCTGGTTGTAAGAGCATTAACACTTGGCTCACCTGTCAAGCCGGAATGGAGTGCCATTGGAGGTCTGTCATACATCTGGACACCAAACTTCAGTGCATTGAGCAAGAACTTCTTCAAGATAGCACTGGCAGCCGCAGGGCAGATATTCTTCACGTTGAGCCTGGGTATGGGTATCATACACAACTATGCCTCCTATCTCGGTCCTGAGGACGATGTTGCCCTCAGTGGTCTCGCAACCGTCTCGCTCAACGAGTTCGCGGAGGTCATCCTCGGTGGTTCACTGGCCATCCCAATCGCCTTCGCCTACCTCGGCCCGGAGAAGGCCATAAAGAGCGGTGTCGGACTCGCATACATGTCCTTGCCAAACGTCTTCATGCACATGCCCGCAGGAAGAATCTTCGGAGCTTTCTGGTTCCTGCTGCTGTGGTTTGCAGGATTCACATCGGCCATAGCAACATACAACTACCTGGTGGCAATGCTTGAGGAGGATGTCCACATAGACAGAAAGAAAGGCACATGGATGGTATTCGTATGGCTCTTCATACTCGGACTGCCGATAGCACTGGACAAAACCCTGCTCGTCCTCACGGACATGGACATGTGGGTGGGCAGCTACTTCCTAGTTATACTTGGATTCTTCGACATAGTGGTGGGTCTCTGGCTCTTCAAGCCGGACAACTTCTGGGAGGAGCTCCACAAGGGTGCCTTCATCCAGGTTCCCGGATGGTTTAAGCCCATAATGCTCTACATTGCACCGATTTACATGCTGATACTGCTCGCAGGAAACACCTGGAACTATGCAAAGGGCGGAGTATTCACGCTTTCACAGGCATACATGCAGGATCTGGTCAAGAATCAGGCGCTGGTCTCAACGACAATCGGCTACGCCAAGCATGCGGTCACCGTTGCAAGGGGCATGATATTCATCGTCATCATAATAGGTGCCATCGAAGCATACCTTGCCATCAAGAAGAAGTATGGAGAAGAGCTTGAAAAGAACGAGGTTATCATAAAGCTCTGAGGTGGTCAAAGATGAACGCAGGTGCTCTCGCATTCCTCGTATTTGCATGGGGAACGATCTTCATAATGATGTACTGGAGCATTACAAAGCTCCTGCATCATGAGAAGCAGCAAAAGGCTTAAAGCCTTTCTTTTCTTTTCCCTTCTTGGAGGTGTGTTCCTGTGAAGAGTTCCGATATTCTGCGAGATGTTGCTCAGACGCTTGAGGATGTTGAGAAGAGAATTAATAGTCTCAAAAATCTCTCCGATAAAAACAAAGCTAAAGCCCTGAGGCTGCTCAATGAGGCTAAGGAAAATTTCACCAGACTTGCCGGTGAGGTTGTTGTTGATAACGACGAGCTCGCAAACTTCTTCCTCAAAAGGGCCGTCAAACTGAAAAACAGCACGACGGACAAGTTCATCGAGAAAATGGGTGAGAAGGAGTATATAAAGGAAGTCTCTGCAATGAACAGGTATTCAAAAGTTGCCCCCTATGACTTTGCCGGCAAGGTTAAGGAGCTCCAAAAGGCATACAGGGCGTTTCTCTTCGGCATGATACCGTTCTATATTGTTTCGGGTATATACGGCCCCGCATTCGCCATAACGGCACTGATAC
>JALSON010000150.1 GCA_026986455.1 Thermococcaceae archaeon
TCACCCCCTCCATCTTCGAGGTGATGAACTCCCTTGTTCTGCCCCTCGGCACGGCATCCCCCAGGATTCCACCGACAACTATAACCGTGTCCTCCCCTATCTCCTCTGGCCTGAGCTCCTCCTCAGCCTGTAAATCGAGGACGATTATTTTTGACCTGTCAAAGGGGAACTCCGTAACGCTTTCCGTTAGAACGCTTCCCAGCTCCGCGAGCCTTTCCCTCTCCTCAGGCAGGACGTTGGTGAATATCAGCTTATCTTTCCACCACTCGCTCACGTGCCTGTATTCAAGCCAGAGCCACTCGCTTATATCCTCAAGGTGTTCTATAACCAGATACGCCACTGTTCCACCCCCTACATAACGCAGCACTCATAGATTATCTCAACGTCCCTCACGGTTTTTGCCCATTCGATAATTTTCCTCGGTGGATTTGTGAGCCTGTCAATCCCGGCCATAACGGCCCCTCTGTCGAACTCCAGCCGCCATTTCCCGAGGGGCCTCATGCACCCTATGCTCAGCTCCCCGTTGAATTTTTCCCTCGCATACCT
This sequence comes from Thermococcaceae archaeon, assembly GCA_026986455.1. Classification (GTDB taxonomy): domain Archaea; phylum Methanobacteriota_B; class Thermococci; order Thermococcales; family Thermococcaceae; genus Thermococcus. The sequence goes on from JALSON010000150.1 coordinate 547, forward strand.
TACGACTTCAAGGCTTTCCTCAACACCCGGCCTTTCAACATTCTCCATCTCGGTTCCCTTCGTTGGAATCAGGACGTCGAGAACGAGGACATCTATGGGATATTCAACGAGCATGTCTATTGCTCTGTACTCCCACCATATCTTCCCGAAGTCGAGGCCTATGGTTATGTGGGGTGCGATTTTAACCCCCGCCTCACTCAGGATGTTGAGGATTTTGAGATAGTCATCAACGGTTCTGTTTATTTTATAAACACGCCTGATTACTTCATCATCGCCCACAAAGTCGAGGGAAACCGCATCAACGTATTTAACCCATTCAATGTCGCTCTCGTCAATAAAACCCACATGGGCGTTGAGCTTGAGGCGGGTGTTTTCCTTTATGGCTTTGATTTCACCGGCAAACCTGTCGAGAGGAACCTTCAGCCGGCTGTCGAGACCTCCACTCAGGAGGCAGCCGCTGTAGCCTTCCTTTTCGAGGCTTTTGCAGTACTCAATCAGGGATGAGCGGGTTAATTTGAGCATGCCTTCGAGGTAGTGTCTCCCGCAGTGGGCACAGTTCAGGGAGCAGTAGCTGCCTGTCAGGGAGATTGAGGGGAATTTGATGCCGGGAATGTAGATTTTGAGCTTTTTAGTCATTTAATTCCCTCCATGGGGGGTTGTAGGGGGCTTTGTCCCTATGTGTTCGGAGAAAATTAAAAGAGGGCGGTTCGGTTTAGGGGTCAGAGGAAGGGGTTGTGGAACTTCCTTCCGGGGTAGTGCGCGACTCCCTCAAGCTCTTCCTCTATCCTTATGAGCTGGTTGTACTTGGCGTTTCTGTCCATTCTGGCCGGGGCACCCGTCTTTATCTGGCCGGCGTTGATGGCGACGGAGAGGTCTGCTATAAATGGATCATCTGTTTCTCCCGAACGGTGCGAGACGACAACGCCCCATCCCGCCCTGTAGGCGGTGTAGGCTGCGTCAATGGCTTCGCTGAGGCTTCCAATCTGGTTGACCTTGAGGAGGAGCGCGTTCGCCGCACCCATCTCAATGGCCTTTCTTATCCTCTTGGGGTTCGTGACGAATATATCATCGCCGACTATCTGTATCTTGCCTCCGAGTTCTTTCGTTATCATTGCAAAGCCTTCCCAGTCCTCCTCGTGGAACGGGTCTTCGAGTGAGACAACCGGATATGTGCTTATGAGCTCCCTGTAGAGCTCCATGAGCTCACCGTTTGTGTACTCCTTCCCGTTGACGACGTACTTGCCTATGTCGGGGTGGTAGAACTCGCTTGAGGCGGGATCCATCGCGAAGGCTATCTCATCTCCCGGCTTGTAGCCTGCCTCCTCTATGGCCTGTATGAGGAGCTCAAGCGGCTCATGGGGCTCCTTCAGCGGTGGGGCAAAGCCGCCTTCGTCACCGACGTTGACGGCATCTTTGCCGTATTTGTTTGCTATGACGCTCTTCAGCACGTGGTAGGTCTCGCTCACCCATCTTATGCCCTCTCTAAAGCTCTCCGCTCCCACGGGCATGATCATGAACTCCTGGAAATCGAGCTCGTTGCCCGCATGAACACCTCCGTTGATGACGTTGCTCATAGGAACGGGCATGATGTATGCGTTGGTTCCGCCGATGTACTGGTAGAGCGGCAGGCCGAGTGTGTTGGCGGCTGCCTTTGCAACGGCCAGAGAAACTCCCAGAATTGCGTTTGCGCCGAGGTTGCTCTTGTTCTCAGTGCCGTCGAGTTCGAGCATCAGCATGTCGATGTCCCTCTGAAGTGTAACATCCATCCCGATTATCTCGGGTGCGATTATCTTGTTGACGTTTTCAACGGCCCTTCTCACGCCCTTTCCGTGGTATCTCCTGCCGCCGTCCCTAAGCTCCAGTGCTTCGTGGGTTCCTGTTGATGCACCGCTCGGAACCGCAGCCCTGCCCATTGCCACGGGGGTGTAAACTTCGACCTCAATCGTTGGGTTTCCCCTGGAGTCCAGAATCTCCCTTGCAAGTACAGCGGTAATTTCAAACGGATCTTCCATATTATTCACCTCGACTGGTGTTGGTTTTTATCTCTTAAAGCTTTTCATCCGCGTGTCTGGTCTGCAGAATGTTGTTTGGATGCTGGTCTCACAGATCACTCTGCCGGTTTGCATGCTCCAGTGGACCTGCCCGGGGCTCTCATTCGGCCATGGAGGTGTCACAGGCATAATAAAAAATTCCCCATAACTGGAGGCACAGCTTGGATTAGTTCCCATATCCTCAAATTTTCCTGAAAGCTGCACATTTTTGAGGGAAAAGGCCTAAATATTTCCCATGCATAATAGAGTCTGGTGGTTGGGATGAAAAGGAATATTGCCGGATACATAGATCACACGAACCTGAAGGCATACGCCACTGGGGAGGATATAATCAAACTCTGCAGGGAGGCCATGGAGTACGGCTTCTATGCGGTATGCGTTAATCCCTACCGGGTGAAGCTTGCGAAGGAAACGCTGAAGGGCAGCGGTGTTAGGGTCGCCACCGTCATCGGCTTTCCCCTCGGGGCTACGCCGACTGAGGTGAAGGTCTTTGAGGCGAGGAAGGCCCTGGAGGACGGAGCTGATGAGCTGGACATGGTCATCAACATCGGCGCTCTGAAGGATGGGGACTATGACTACGTCAGAAACG
>JALSON010000151.1 GCA_026986455.1 Thermococcaceae archaeon
GAACTCTATTCCCTCCCCGTTGAAGACCTTGATGCCGTTGTCGGTGGGGGGATTGTGGGATGCGGTAATCATAACCCCGGCATCGCCGAGCTGCTTCGTGCTCCATGCCAGGGCAGGTGTGGGAATCAGTCCAAGGCTTATCACCTCGATTCCCGTGCTCAGCAGGCCGGAGACCAGGGCCCCCTCAAGCATTACGCTTGAAGTCCTTGCATCCCTTGCAACGGTCACCTTTCCCTCCCGGATATACGTCCCGAGGGATTTTCCAACCTTTAAAGCTAAATCCGGCGTAACCCTATCGTTTATGGCACCTCTAATTCCAGCTGTCCCAAAAAGCTTCATTCAAATCACCTCACGAGATGAAAGGCCGGCGTCATTGTCATCGCTCACCCTTTCTTCAATGGGGGTTTAAATTTTTCCGTTGTGTAGATGGCAAGACCCCTGTAGTTCTCAAGCTTCAGCCCCCTGGGCATTTCATCCATGGAAAACGGGAGGATGTAGGCGGGAACCCCGAGCTTCTCCGCAAGCTTCAAAATCGGCCTTACAATTTCCGGGGTCGGTCTCACCGAATACAGGGCCTCAACACCCTCATAAAGCATCAGGTCAGGATTAAAAACGTCATCCACGTAAGCTTCGAGACCGAGCTCCCGGGCTTTTTCAACGGCACCTTTATTCCAGTCCACCACGAAAACATCCAGGCCGAGCTCTTTCAGCTTCAGAGCCACCTTGAAGTTGAATCCAACGCCTATCTCAGCAACCCTTCCGCTTATCCTCCCTTCAATGTAGAATGCAAAGTCTTCAATGGACATGATGGGAGGTATGCAGGAGGATTTAAAAGGGTTGCCCGGTTGAAATTGAGAATGAAAAAACAAAAAATAAAATTAGAACTCAGAAGACGGCCTTTTCGGTTTTCTTGTCAAAGACATGAGCCTTCTTCATGTCGAAGACCACATCGACCTCCTGCCCCTCCTTAACCTTCGATTCCGAGTGGAAGGATCCGAGGAACGTTATGTCTCCGACACGGAGATGGACTATCTTTTCGCTTCCGAGGTTTTCGACGATTTCAACCCTGGCCTTAGCCATATTCTCCCCCGGCACCTTAACCTGAGCAAACATGGCATCATAAATATCCTCAGGCCTGATGCCGAAGAGTGCCTCCTTCCCGATCAGGTTGGCCTCCCTGAGCACCTCGGCCTGATCCTCCATGAATTTAAGCTTAAACTCTCCAAAATCAACCCACCCATCCTCAGTAAGAGCAGCATCAATAAAGTTCATTGGGGGTGAACCGATGAAACCGCCCACAAAAATGTTAGCCGGCTTATTATACACCTCATCCGGCGTACCCACCTGCTGGAGCTCCCCATAATTAATAATCGCCACCCTGTCGCCCATTGTCATTGCTTCAACCTGGTCGTGCGTCACGTAAATCGTCGTAACTCCCAACTGCCTCTGAAGCTTCTTCAACTCGGCGCGCATTTTTACTCTGAGTTTTGCGTCCAAGTTGCTCAAAGGCTCGTCCATGAGGAACACTTGGGGCTTCCTGACTATTGCCCTCCCCAAAGCAACACGCTGCCTCTGCCCGCCCGATAATTCTCTAGGCTTCCTCTTAAGCAAATCAGTCAAACCTAACAATTCAGCAACTTCTCTAACCCGCTCCTCAACCTCCTGCTTGGGGACTTTCCTGAGTTTAAGCGGGAAGGCAATATTATCATACACAGTCATGTGCGGGTAGAGAGCATAACTCTGGAAAACCATGGCAATATCCCTGTCCTTCGGCGGGACAAAAACACCCCCCTCCGGGTCAGCCACAAGCCTATCCCCAATAAAAATCCTACCCTCCGAAGGCTCCTCCAACCCCGAAATCATCCTCAAAGTTGTGGTCTTACCACAACCAGACGGCCCCAAAAGAATCATGAACTCGCCATCTTTTATTTCAAGATTCATATCCTTAACCGCCGCAACATCACCAAACCTCTTCCAAACACCCTCAAGCCTAACACCAGCCATACTATCACCCCATCAGGAATTTTATTTTTGTGCTTTCATAATCTTCAATAACGGCAAACATTCCTCCAACCTTTACAACACCTGTTTCGGTCTCAAGATGAATGTTGTTGACAGCCTCCTTAAAAGAAAGGGTGTATCCCACCACATTACCCTCAATGCGCTCTGTTTTTCCTGTCCTGACCTTTCTCCCATATACCTCCGCCATTATGGTGCGGTTTTTGATGTGCCTTCTCACAAAGTCCGCTGCATGGAACATTGCGAAGAACCTGACATCCTGCGGGTTGTTGAGATACTCCCCCACGAGCGAGGACTCCTTGAAAATCTCTATTATCAGGCTGTACTGGGAAAAGATGATCTCGGGATATGTTGCCTTGAAGCTCGGCGGCAGCTGGGGCCTGAAGCTAACATTCTGAATGTTGACGACCTCCCGCCCATCCGCCATTCCTATGAGATGGTTGAACTTGTAGAACTGCCTGACAAAGAGGTTTCCTCTATCTTTGAACTCAGATAGGTCGGGTATCCTGTCAATGTAGAGCGACACGGTTACCCCTTTCTCAAGGGTTCTCATGAGATCCTCCTGTATATCATCAAAGAACTCGCTCGGTGCTACCACTATCACCTCATCCTCCGCGGAATCAAGTGTCTCCTTGAACATCACAAGGGCCTCTTCAAAGCTGCTGCTCCTCCATATTGCGGGCTTCTGCTCATCGTGCCTGGCCTTCTTGAGCTCTTCCTCCAGTTTTCCCATTATTACCTCAAGCTCCTTCCTGAATCTGAAAAAGGCAATTTTCGGGGAGTATGCGGCATATATGCGTGGCGTTCCGTCGATTTCGGTAACAAAACCTCTCTTCTTGAGGGAGGATATTGTGTCGTAGACCCTGTTGTAGGGAACGCCGCTTTTTGTGGATATCTCCTTGGCCGTGCTGGGCCCGTAAACCAGGAGAGTCCAGTAGGTCAGTATCTCATATTTTGTAAAGCCGATTTCACTCAACGCATGTGCAATGTCAGGGGGTATCTCCATCACTGTCACCTAAAAATAATTTGGAGGAAGGGTTAAAAAGAGTTTAGCAGGTCGAGGTACCTCTCAAGGTGCTTGGTTATTATGAAGTTCTGCTTGACCCTCTCTTTAGCTTTTTCGCCCATTACCCTTGCGGCGTCCGGGTTCTT
>JALSON010000152.1 GCA_026986455.1 Thermococcaceae archaeon
AGTTCATCCATGCCAAGGAGAAGAACGTCGGAACCAACGTGCTCAGCAACTTCAACATAAGCGTCGGCATCTGGGAGGACTTCTGGGAGGCACTGAAAGAGGGCAGGCGCTACCCGCTCGTCAACCCGAGGACCGGCGAGAAGGTCAAGGAAATCGACCCAAAAAGCCTCTTCGAGGAGTTAGCCTACATGGCCTGGGCGAAGGCCGACCCCGGCGTGGTCTTCTTTGACGTCATCAACAAGAGGAACGTGTTACAGAGTGCCAAAAATGAGCCAATTCGTGCTACTAACCCCTGCGGAGAAGAGCCTCTTTACGACTACGAATCGTGCAACTTAGCCAGCATAAACCTCGCAAAGTTCGTCAAGTACGACGATGACGGGGCGCACTTCGACTGGGACGAGTACGCTTACGTGATCCAGAAAGTTGCCAAGTACCTCGACAATGCAATCGATGTCAACAAGTTTCCTCTCCCGGAGATCGACCGCAACACCAAGCTGACGAGAAGGATAGGCGTTGGAATGATGGGATTAGCTGATGCGCTCTTCAAGCTCGGCATAGCCTACAACAGCAGGGAGGGCTACGACTTCATGAGGAAGGCCACCGAGTACCTCACCTTCTACGCGTATAAATACTCGGTCGAAGCCGCCAAAAAGCGCGGGCCCTTCCCGCTCTACGAGAAGAGCAGGTACAAGGACGGGGAACTGCCGGTTGAAGGCTTCTACCACCGCGAGATATGGAACCTGCCATGGGACAAGCTGGCGGAGGAGATAAAGAAGTATGGGGTTAGAAACGGCATGGTCACCACCTGCCCGCCGACGGGTTCGGTTTCCATGATAGCCGACACCTCCAGCGGCATAGAGCCCATATTTGCCCTCGTCTACAAGAAAAGCGTGACAGTTGGCGAATTTTATTACGTCGACCCGGTCTTTGAGTCCGAGCTGAAGAAGCGCGGCCTGTGGAACGACGAGATACTCAGGAAGATAAGCGACAACTACGGTTCGGTTCAGGGGCTTGAGGAGATTCCGGAGGATATGCAGAGAATTTTCGTCACCTCGATGGACATCCACTGGCTTGACCACATCTTAGCCCAGGCAAACATCCAGCTCTGGCTTACCGACAGCGCGAGCAAGACCATAAACATGCCGAACGACGCAACGGTGGAGGATGTTAAAGCTGCATATCTCCTTGCCTACAAGCTCGGCTGCAAGGGAGTTACGGTTTACAGAGACGGCTCGCTCTCGGTGCAGGTCTACAGCGTCGAGGGCGAGAAGAAGCAGCGAGTCAAGGCCAAGCCGAGCGAATACGCCAGGAAAATCCTGAAGGAGACTGCCGGAAGGGAGCCATGGCTGAGTAAGTTCATCAACGTTGATGCGATTTTAGCCGGCACCAACGGAAAAACTCCCCGGCTGAGCTTCTCTCTATCCCCTCCCTCAAAATCAGCCTCACCAGTGCAGGCAGAAAAGCTGAAACCGGAAGAAATAAGGGAACTCTTAGGCGTTGTCTACTGTCCGGTGTGCTACGAAAAGGACGGAAAGCTCGTCGAGCTCAGAATGGAGAGCGGCTGTGCAACATGCCCCGAATGCGGCTGGAGCAAGTGCGTCATAAGCTGATCCCTTCCTTCAAATTTTGGCGGAAATTGGAGATGCTGCTAATGGCTCAGAGCTCCATAATTGTCGGAATAGTGCGGTTATCCTGAATGGGACATTGAAAACGTTGAGTTTTTAAGCTCTTCTTTTTAACCTAAGAGCATACAAAGGGGGTGAGGAGATGGACAAGGTTTATCTCACGTGGTGGCAGACTGACAGGGCCATGTTTGCGCTCGCCGATGCACTCAGGGGTTATAATCCGGATGTTATAGTTGGTATAGCCCGCGGAGGCCTGATTCCGGCCGTGAGGCTCAGCCACATCCTCGGCGACATTGAGCTCAAGATAATCGACGTCAAATTCTACAAGGACATAGAGGAGAGGATGGAGAAGCCGAAGATAACCATCCCGATTCACGGCTCGCTTGATGGAAAGCGGGTGGTGATAGTCGACGATGTGAGCGATACCGGAAAGACCCTTGAGGTCGTCATCGATGAGGTGAAGAGACTTGGGGCATCCGAGATAAAGATAGCATGCCTTGCGGTTAAACCGTGGACGAAGGTTATGCCTGACTTCTACGTCTTCCGCACGGACAAGTGGATAGTCTTTCCGTGGGAGGAGTTCCCTGTGGTTGCGAGGGAGTGAGCTTTTTAATCCCTTTTTTGATTGCACATCCACGCAACTCCCTTACTAGGGCTTCTTTTAACTCGTTCTAA
>JALSON010000153.1 GCA_026986455.1 Thermococcaceae archaeon
GACTAGGAGGTTAAAAACCTACTCGACGAGCTTGAGGAATATTTCCTCTAAGCTCGGCTCTTTCACCTGCATCGTAAGGACTTTCGCGGCCTGGGAAGCAACGAAATCATGGAGCTCCTCGCGGATGTCCTCCGGCGAGACGACACGATACTGTTCTCTCCGAGCGGAGTAACTGCCCCCACTTCCTCAGTTAGATCCTCTAACAACTCCACTACCAGCTCATTCTAATTCACCTTCATCATGTAAATCTACTGATTACGCCGTATTCTCCGCTTCGTCATCAAACCTAACTACCCCATTTACACATTTGATAATGTAGCGTACGAAGAGGAACGTCCAGCTCTTCCACCATCCGCTTTATCCGTTGGCAGTCCGAATTATGAGTAAAGACGAAGTAACAGCTCCTTATTCTGCAAAAAGTAAAAACTTTGCAGGCTACTTCAACTAGCTAACGCTGACCTGATATCAGGAACAGAGGATGAATTAAAAATTAAACCTAATTCTCCCTCCACTTGATGCCACTAAGCCCTACTACTAAATATACAGGACCCAAAAGTAACAAGAAGGCTAGCGAAGAGCCATTTAGTGTACTTTTGAGATACAAATCCTTAAGTAGTATAGAAACCTCTGTTGTCGGCAGAAGATATGTTAAAGGTCTTACCACTTGTGGAATTTTATCTATTGAATAGTAAGCTGGCGTCGCAAAGGCGATTACAAAAGACAGCAAGTTAGTTATTGCATTAGCGTTCATTGCACTCTTCGCCCTAGTTCCAATTATTGCACCAATACCAATTAGCGAAACGCTCCCAAGCAGGATTATCGGTATTACAATTAGAAAGTTGCGCAAATTGAATGGAATCTTCCACAGCAAGCTACTTAGTGGAATGATAAGGAAGATGTTGAGCAAGATTGAGAGCAAGTACGTTGTGACGATTCCCAAAACGTATGCAACAGGATGAACTGGAGATGTTCTGTACCAAGAGATAATTCCCATGGCCCTATGTTGGGCAATCATCTGCCCAACGCCATTGATTAAGGTTAGAGATGCCGAGAGGACGAGCATGCCTGTGAGGTAGTTAATCTTGGTTTCAATGCTCCAAGTGGGAGATGAGAGGGAAACTATATACGTTAAGCCGAGTGGAATTATAATAGCCACAACCAAGAACGCAACAAAGCTCTCCCTAAGGGAAAGGAGGGTAACCTTCCCTATAACCGCAATGTCACTAATTAGTTTCCTCATTCTTAACCACCTCCATGAACACTTCATCGAGCGTTGGAGTGGTTATGGTTATATCCTTGGTAATCTTCAAAAGCTCGGGAATGAACACTACACCATCCTCTTCAGACAACAACACGCTCACGCGCTCTCCAGCCACTTCAACCTTTCCAAATACTCCAGTTTTATTCAGAAGGCCAAACACATGCTCCTTAACTCCCGCCGGAACAGAAACCTTCAACGTGTAATTCAAAACTAACCTTTTAATATCCGAAATTGTGCCATCCAAGATAACCTTTCCCTTATGTATAAAGACGATTCTATTTGAAAGGTAATCGAGCTCTTCCAAGTAGTGGGTTGTGATTAGCATCGTAACTTCTGGATTCCCCTCCTTGATTTCCTTAATCGTGTTCCACAACTTAATCCTCGAATCAGGATCTAAACCTGTTGTTGGCTCGTCTAGGAAAATTATTCTTGGATTGTTTACTAAGGCTATTGAGACGAAGACTTTCCTCTTTAATCCTCCCGACAGCTGACCAACTAGCCTGTTCTTGTAATTCTCCAGACCGAGCATTTCGAGAACTCTCTGCGTATTCTCACGAGCTTTATCCTTGGGAAGGCCCTTCAGCCTTGCAAAGTAGTAAACATGCTCCCAGACAGTTAGATAATAGAGAAGAGAGCCCTCCTGAGGACAAACTCCAATGTAGGGCTTTATGGGAGAGGGATCCTTTACCACATCAAAGTCCATGACGTATATCTTTCCACTCGTTGGTATGAGTTCTCCAGTCAGCTGTTTTATGAGTGTCGTTTTCCCAGCACCATTTGGGCCAACTATTCCAACGATTTCTCCCTCGCGAATTTTTAAATTAATATTATCATTAGCAATAATCTCCCCATACTCTTTTGTCAAGTTTTCAATTCTGATGATATCTACCATGTTATCCTCACCCCTATACTTTTTAGAAATGTATATGTTATACCCAAACTAGTGTGAGTATTATCCATGGGTAAGAGAAGTTTTTTTGTATTTTCAATGCATAAAATGTCAAATAACAGGTTTTTACCATCTCCAGCTAAAACTACAGGAATTTCTTGAGTTACACCCGTAAAATATCTAGTAAGGATATTTTCCACTACTATATTAACAAGCTCACTCAGGGAATCTTTGATATACTGAATTGTTTTAAGTGCCTCTCTTCTTTTTATAACTGGATATCCTAAAAATTTTGAAACTTTTAATAATTGTTGTTCACTCCCAGAGGAGGCAAATATATCTGCCGTAAAAAGTGGAACATATGCGTAAGGTTTGAAACTTGCATCCTCTAGGTTAATTTCGTTTGTGATTAACAGAATTGGAGTGTGCTTCATACCAATTGCCAAAAGCTTGTTAGTGTATATCCTATTTTCATATCTTTCGATTTTTATGTTTCCATTTACTATGGGAATAATACTAAACGAGAAAGATCCCATATCTAAATAGAGGAAACTGGATAACCCAAAGATATCTCTTGCTATTTCAACTGCACCTCTCCAATAAGAATCAAAAAAGAAGAACATTTCCTTGTAGTTTACAGAACAAAGATTTATTACTGTTTTAGCATCATAAAACTCGCCGTCTCTCCCTATCAACAGAAAGCTAATATCAGTTTTTGTATGACGACCAAAATATTTTTTAAAACTCGTTATTATTTCTTCTAGAACTTTGTGGGGATGTTTATATTGAAATGAGAACGCAGCTGGGAAAGACAGAAGTACGTATCTCAACTTGGATAAGACATTTTCTGAAACATTTTGAATTTTATGTTTCAGTTCTATAACGGCCTCATTAAATGTCTGGACTTGGAACTGTCCGTTTGTTAAAATCCTGCCAATTTGATTATCTAAATCTACATCGACTAAGGTATACTTTATATTCCCTCCCAAATCTAATGAGAGTATGCTCTCTCCCTCACTCATATTAACTCCTCCCTATGCTCTTTATAGTATCCTTTAAGGGTGAGGGATAGGGACTTTTCAATATCTGGACACAAAGGTGAGTCAAGCGGATTCCCAGCTAGGATAGTATGGTGGCAACATCCCCCTCCACATAATAACGCATATTTGCATTCTTTACATTTAGGTATGTCAAAAACGGTTCGTCTCCATAACTTTTCTAGTTTTCTATTTATATTAAATGTTGGATAATACTCCCCAATGGCACAATTGTTCATCCCAATTGCATCAAAATAAGCATAAATTTTTCCATATGGATCAAACCCATAGGTAGTTGTATTTGCTCCACAGTAAGTTACTTTTGGTGTAAGAGGTTCTCCAGTACTCAGAGCAGATATTATTCTTTCGACAATATCCCAATATCCTAAGTTAAAAACATTCATTGTATCAAATTTTTTATACAGTTTCAGTATTTCCCTTAGTGCCTCATCTTCTTCTAAAGTTTCCTTAAATGGGGTTCCAAATGGAAAAGTTAATCCCAAAAATGCCTTAAATTTATTATTCTTGCCCCATCCTTTTTCAATAATATATTTCGCCAAATCTGGTAAATTATTTAGGTTGAGTTTATTTACATTTACTCTTAAATGAACTTCAATACCATTTTTTAGAGCAGCGTCGATTCCTTTTACAATTTTTTCAAATGTCCCTTCCCTACTTCTTAGTGGTCTAAGATAGTTATGGATTTCTTTTGTGCCGTCTATAGTTACTTGAATAAGTTGTACGTTATATTCCTTCAATAATGGGACATACTCTAATAAATAGTATCCATTTGTTATTATTTCATATGGGATTAGATTCCTCTCTTTTATCTCATCAAATATTGTTTTAATAGTTCCATAAAGTGATGGAAGCAATGGCCCCCCTCCAAATAGTGTGACACGATGTGTGATATCTTGTTTTGATTTTAGATCAATAATCTTGTCTATAGCCTCAAACAACTTTTGAATCTTATGTTTGTTCCATAGATTCCTGCCATTTTCTTTCGTTTTATGTCTAATCATAGATTGAAAACAATACTTGCATGCATAATTGCAGTCTAAAGTCACACCTATTACAAAGGTCATAGGTTCTCTCTCAAAATATTCCTCATGATTAAGTAACAGTTTCTCAATTAATCTTGTCTCTTCCTCTGAGTTGTCAAAGATATATCCACGCTCTTTTAGATAATAGTACAAATCACCATAATATTCATGTCTGGATCTAATCTGTTCGAGAATTTTTATGGGTTCTTCATCAGCAATGTCAATTGCACCAGTTAGAGGATTTAGCAGGAAATATATCCCATATTTATCATCTACTCTAACCCATATTGTATACCTGCTTACTATCATCTTGTCTTCCTCCACTAGCAGTTAATGAAAAGATAAAAACAAAGAGAAAACTAAGTTGTTACAACAATACCACACGACTTTGGAGAGCAGATATATCCGCAAAGGGGTCGTACTATTGGCTTTGTTCCTGTTGTTGGAGTTAGGGGCTTTATCACTGTTCCTCTCCCCGCTTGTCTTTTTATTTCGTTATTATGTTGAATATTCTTAATTTATATATTTTTTGAAATCTTATAGTTTTAAACAAAAAGTTATAACTAAACTTTTTAGAGAACTTGGGCATAGCCGCTGAATATACAATATTTCGAATTAACTTAATCCGAATTAATCTAATCCACATTAGTAGTCTAGAACAAACGCAAGGAGTGGCGAAAGCCTGAGGGACGAAACTGAGGTTAGAAGGAAGATGAGAGGCAACGCGACGGATAGTATCACGTTGAAACCAACACTTCCGAAGAAAAGGCCGGCTGAAACGCCTGAAAGAATTATCAGAACCGCGCTGGCGAAATTACAAGTGAGGGCAAAGGGAAGCAGGGGAATGAACGGGGCTACTGAGTGCTCAAACCCCGATATCGGATTCTTAAACCCGAGGATGTCATCGCGGGAATTGTTGAAGGGTAACTAAGTCTGTAAAGGGCAGAAATCACAAAAAGTAGAAGCGTGAGCTTGATGAGTCCCCTGAAATGAACCTCAACAAGCCAGAGCAATTTGCATCCTCAGAATTAAAACGTAAAGGAGTTTAAAAAGATTACTCAAAAATATAAAATCAACCAAGCCTCTTCTTCACCGCTTCAATCGCCTCCTCCGCCTTGAGGATGTTCTTTATTTTACCCTGTGCGAGCTCCTTCCTTCCGCCACCGCCACCGCCCGCAACCGACGTTATAATCCTTACGAGATCACCTGCTTTCAGCTCAAGTCCATCACCCACACTGACGACAGCGGCTTTGGTGTCCTCGCTTATCAGGGCAACCACCCTTCCCGGCTTTCTGAGGCTTAATGCGGCTTCCCTCAGGTTGTCTATGTCACCCTCAACAACCGCCCCTATGAACTCAATGTTTCCAACCTTCTCGGCCTTTCCTTCAAGCTCATATACGAGGAGCTTCGCGAGCTCCTTCTTCAGCCTCTCAGCTTCTTTCCTTGCCTCCTTCCACTCGTTGAAGAATCTCTCGGCGGTCTCGGGGAGCTTTTCAGGCGGCACGCGGAAGACCTCGCTTGTCCTCTTGAGTATGCTCTCGGTCTCCTGCATCCAGTTTATCGCTGCTTCACCGCATGCAAAGATTATCCTCTCAACTCCGTCCTGTATCCTCTCAGTCCTCAGGATTTTAATCGGGCCTATCAGGCCGGTGTTCGGCAAATGCGTTCCGCCGCACGCCTGAACGTCCCAGTCCTTGATGTTGAGCACCCTGATAATCCTTCCCGGCACAACTCCGCCCTGGTAAAGACGGAAGCCATACCTCATCTCGGCCTCGGTCCTCGGGAGCCACTCCCACCTGACAGGTCTGTTCTCCATCACAACCCTGTTGGCGAGGCGCTCTATCTCCCTCAGCTCCTCCTCGCTTATGCGCTTGTAGTGGGCGATGTCTAAGCGAGCCCAGTCGGTGTGGAGCTGGCTTCCTGCCTGCCAGACGTGCTTTCCAAGAACTCTAACTAAGGCCCCCATGAGGACGTGGGTTCCGGTGTGGTGGCGCATGTGCTGGATTCTCCTCTCCCAGTCGACCCTTCCACGGGCTTTAGCCCCTTCTTTGAAAGCTTCAGGCCTCTCCACCCTGTGGAGGATTACCTTTCCGACCTTCTGGACGTCCAGAACCCTAACGCCGTTCAGTTCGCCAAGATCGCAGGGCTGGCCGCCGCCCTCCGGGTAGAAGGCGGTCTGATCAAGGATTACCCACTCACCGATTACCTTCAGGACATTAGCCTCGAACTCCTTCATCATGGGGTCTTCATAGTAGAGGGTTCTCGTATCCGGAATATCCTGAAGGAGCTCAAAGTCCACCATTTCCCCTGCCTTTTCTTCTTTCTCCCCCGTTTTCTCCGCTTCCTTTGCCACGAGGGTGTAGAAGTTGTCGGGAATGTGAACCCTGATTCCTTCCTTTCCAGCAACCTCCCTCACTATCTCCGGGGTAAGCCCGTGGCTCTCATAGAAGAGTATGAGCTTTTCAAGGGGTATCTCATCTTTTCCAGCTTTCTTCAGTTTCGCTATTTCCCTCCTCACGAGGTCGCTTCCCCTCTTAAGTGTCTCCTGATAACGCTTTTCCTCGATGCTAACAATATCGAGGATTACATCCTCCATCTCCTTGAATTCGGGGTAAGTTCTGTGGAGGGCCTTGATGTGCATGGCCATTATCTCGCTCAGAGGCATCTGGAGACCGAGCTCCCTCAGATGCCTTATGCTCTTCCGTATTAACAGGCGCGCCAGGTAGCCGGCCTTGACGTTTGAGGGAATAACACCATCGGCGAGCATGAAGGTCAAAGCTTTGGTGTGGTCTGCTATGGCGTAGATGAGCTCGTAGGGGTGCACTGCCTTTTCAAGCTCCTCAACGCTTATCCCCACCTTGTTTGCAACCTCTCTCCTGAGAACCCTGAGGTCTCCCATGTCCTCGATGTCGAACATTCCCGCTAAACGGGAGTTCTCCATGAGTATTCTTTCGTCTATCTTTTCTATCCCTGCCTCCTTCTTGAGCGGCTCTACGACGTAGCCCAATACGGCATCGTAGGCCGTAGGCGTCCCCTGGCTCATCCAGACCAGACGCTCAAGGCCGTAGCCCGTATCCACGACTCTGGTTTCCATCGGGACGTATTTATCGCCCTTAATCTCAACGATGCGGCTCGGGCTGGCATTTGGAGGAGCCAGCTTATACTGCATGAAAACGAGCGTCGCAACCTCCAGACCGCGATACAGAACTTCGAATGCGGGCCCCGCGTTTCCTCCCCCTGCCCACGGGTTCTCCTTGAAGGTTATGTCCTCTCCCTTCATGCCGAGGTCTTTTGTGAAGAACTCATATGCATACTCCACAGTCTCATCCATCCAGTAAATCGGCCTCCCCGGGTAGTTAAAGGCATGATGGGCCATCATCTCGAATATCGTAAAATGCCTCCCAGTTATCCCCACATTGTCTATGTCGGTGAACCTTATGGAAGGCTGGGAAATTGTCAGGGGATTTGCAGGGGGATCAGCTTCACCGCTTATGACCCAGGGCTGGAAGTCCATTATGCTCGCACCAACGAGGAGGACATCATCCCTCCACCTCGGAAGAACGGGATAGCGCTTAACCCTCCCGTGTCCGTGCCTCTCAAAGAAGCCTAAAAACGCCTCACGCATCTCCTCAAGGCTGTACTTCTTCGGTATCCCCGGCTTTCCTATGAAGGCATACTCATCACACGGCGGGTCTCCGCAGGTCTCTCTGTCTGGGTCGAGCGTCCAGAAGGGCTTGCCGCAGACCTTGCATGTTTTCCTGATCCATCCTTCCTCCTTGAACATGCGCGTGCTCATATCCATTGACATTTTTACCACCTTTCTACTTTCCAATCCGACAATCACAGCAACCTAAGCTATGATGAATCTCCACTTAAAAAAGGCTTTCGTTTGAAGTTAACTTTATCCGAAACGGGCTGGTGGTCTGCAGGTGTGGTCTTAAACCGGATGGTCTGGAGCGTTCGTGAGGGGTGAAGTCGATGAAAACGGGAGAACGTTTACTCACATCTCCCAAAACTCACGGACAGACCCTCACTCCTCCTCATTCAGGAATATGATGGGAAACTTCATCTTCTTCAGAAGCTCAACCATCCTCTCATACGTCTTTTTCTGCATCTCCAGCCTGTGCTGAAGGCTGAGATTCTCCGCCGCAAGCCGGTTGACCTCATCGTTCTTCATCCTCAGCTGGGTCTTCAGCTCGATTATCTCCTCCTCAAGCTCAACTATTGATCTTTCCAGCCGCTCTATTTCTTCATACAGCTCCCTGCAGAGACGCTCCCTTATCATTTGGGTCAGCCCCGCGAAACCTCTTCATCACTCAGGGGGCTCCAGACTCATCATCCCATCTTCAACTATTGTCCTGCAGGGTTATATTATTTGCCATGCCTGACGTATTGACGGATTCTTGAGGAGTTTTTCATATAACAATCAAAAGCCTTAAATATATTGCAGTACTTAAATTTCCTTTGTAAAATTCAGCTATATACCAGCGGCCTCTGTTTTGACGTACAGTAATTCAGCAGCGCACCACTACATGGAGGTGTTTGTATGGGAGCTGTGATGAACTTTATTAACTGGCTGGATGGTATGGTTTGGGGTCCCCCCATAATGATTTTGCTTGTTGGTACCGGGCTTTTCCTGACCATCGTACTGGGAGGAATCCAGATAAGGCGTCTTGGATGGTCGATCAGGTATACCTTCGGTAAAGAAGGAAGGGCAAAGACCGGAGAGGGAGATATCAGCCCGTTTCAGGCATTGATGGCAACGATTTCCGGAACAGTCGGTATAGGCAACATAGCGGGTGTGGCGACGGCAATTTACCACGGTGGCCCGGGCGCACTCTTCTGGATGTGGGTTACAGCCGCGGTTGGTATGGCCACGAGATATTCAGAAGGTCTCCTTGGTGTGGCATTCAGAGGAAAGCTTCCTGACGGCACAATGATTGGAGGTTCATTCAACGCCCTGGAAAGGGGATTCGCGGAGGTTGAGGTTTCGCCGAATGCAAGGTATCTCGCATCAATATTCATGCTGATATTCGCGCTCTTCATAGGCCGCGACGCCACAAAGCTCGGCGGAGGACTGATGATAGTAGCATACATCATAGCACTGCTGTTCCTCATACTGGCATACTACCTCATCAGGGGGCATGCCATGGCCTCACTGGGAAAAGTCCTTGCAATACTGTTCTCAACTTTCGCGGCAATCGCAGCCTTTGGAATTGGAAACATGACCCAGTCAAATTCACTGGCATTGGGTATGAAGGTTGCATTCCACGTGCCGTTCTGGGTTACGGGTGTTGCATTTGCCATCCTGACCTTCATAGTCACCATCGGAGGAATCAAGAGAATCGGTGAGTTTACAGAGTACCTCGTTCCGTTCATGGCAATAATTTACTTCATCTTCGCAATCGGTGTGTGGATCAAGTTTGCAGGTAAGCTGCCAAGCGCAATAGCGCTGATATTCAAGGACGCCTTTACGGGACAGGCCGTTGCCGGCGGTGCCATCGGTACTGTCATAAGATGGGGTGTCGCAAGGGGTCTGTTCTCCAATGAAGCCGGTTTGGGAACGGCGAGCATGGCACACTCGGCCGCAAAGACTGACAACCCATCAAGACAGGCCCACGTCGCAATGCTTGGCCCGTTCATTGACACACTCATAATCTGTTCGCTGACAGGAATTTCAATCGTCGCCACAGGTGCATGGCAGACGGGTAAAACAAGCACAGCCCTGACACAGGAAGCCTTCGCAAGGGCCTTTGGACATGCAGGCGAAGTTATGGTCGTTGTAGGCGTCATACTCTTCGCATACTCAACGGTTCTCGCATGGAACTACTACGGAAGACAGAACATCATGTATCTGACAAAGTGGATTACCGGTGACCCCGAGAAGTTCGCAAGCCTCTATCCAAAGCTACACCTGGCGTATAACATACTGTGGGTCATATTCATCTACGTCGGTGCAACGACCGTGCTTGAAAACGTCTGGACATTCTCCGACATGATGAACGGTCTCATGGCAATACCGAACCTGCTCGGACTGGTGGTGCTGTATACAGTCATCAAGAAGTACACCGATGAGTTTGTATCCGCACATCCATAAACCCCTTTCTTTTCTTTCCCAGTTCTGAAGCTGCTTGGAGGTGATTTGATGGCTTCTAAATCCGAGAAATCTGGGAAACCTGAATATCCAAAGCTGGTCACAGCTCCCCCCGGCCCCAAAGCTAAAGAGCTCATCGCGCGTGAGAAAAAGGTCGTTTCTCAGGGGCTCGGCGTCAAGCTTTTCCCCGTTGTTCCCGAGAGGGGCTATGGAGCTTTAATAGAGGATGTTGATGGTAACGTCTTCATAGACTTCCTCGCCGGAGCTGCTGCAGCCTCAACGGGCTACGCACACCCGAAGCTTGTAAAAGAGGTACAGGAGCAGGTTGCAAAGATTCAGCACTCCATGATAGGCTACACTTACAGCAAGAGGGCCATAGAGGTGGCCGAGATTCTGGCCGAAAAGGCCCCCATAAGGGATGCCAGGGTTCTCTTCGGGCTCAGCGGAAGCGATGCAATGGATTTAACCATGAAGGTCGCACGTTTTGCAACGAGGAAGCCGTGGTTCATAGCCTTCATAGGAGCATATCACGGGCAAACCTACGGGGCAACGTCCATAGCGGCATTCCAGAGCTCCCAGAAGAGGGGGTTCTCCCCTCTGGTTCCCAACGTTGTGTGGGTTCCATATCCCAACCCCTACCGCAACCCATGGGGGATAAACGGCTACGAGGAACCGGATGAGCTCATAAACCGCTTCCTCGACTACCTTGAGGGCTACATCCTCGCCCATGTGGTTCCCCCCGATGAGGTGAGCGTTTTAATTGCAGAGCCGATTCAGGGCGATGCCGGAATAGTTGTGCCGCCGGAGGGCTTTTTCAGGGAGCTGAAGAGGATTCTGGACGGATACGGCATTCTCCTTGCAATGGACGAGGTGCAGACGGGCATCGGAAGGACGGGAAGGTGGTTTGCCAGCGAGCACTTCAGAGTTGAGCCCGACCTCTTAGCCTTTGGAAAAGGCGTTGCCAGCGGCATGGGACTGAGCGGCGTTATCGGAAAGGCGGAACTTATGGAGATGACGAGCGGCTCGGCACTGCTGACACCCGCCGCAAACCCCGTGATTTCAGCCGCAGCCTATGCAACGCTGAGAATAATTGAGGAGGAGAACATCCTTGAAAACGTCCGGAAAGTCGGAGCTTTCATCATGAAGCGCCTCAGGGAGATGCAGGAAAAGCATGAGGTCATAGGCGACGTCAGGGGGAAGGGCCTGATGATAGGCGCCGAAATAGTGAAGCCCGGCTCGAAAGAGCCCGACCCCGAGCTCACGGGAAAAATATGCTGGCGTGCCTTCGAGCTTGGCTTAATACTCCCGAGCTACGGCATGTTCGGGAACGTCATAAGGATAACGCCGCCCCTCGTGATCACGCAGGAACTGGCTGAGAAGGGCCTTGAGATTATGGAGCAGGCGCTGAAGGATGCTCTGGCCGGAAAGGTGGCGCACAGGACTGTCACGTGGCACTGATGAAGCCATTTTCATAATTTATTTTTTAAACTCCTGCTCCAAATTTTTTCCGGGTGATATAATGGGATTCAGGGAATTTCTGGAGGAGTGGCGCAGGAGATGCCCGTTCATAAGAACAATCGAGAAATGGAGGTTCGAGAGGAAGAGGAATAAGTTTGAGGTTAAGAAGAGATAGCCGGAGTGGAGGTGACAGGGTTTTGAAAGTAAAAGGAGGGCCTTGACAGTTCGTCACCCGAGCATCCTTTTAACTTCCTCCACCACTTTTTCAACTTCAACCGCCTTCTGCTCCCCGGTTTTCATGTCCCTCACCGTTGCCCGCCCTTCGGCGAGGTCTTTTCTCCCTATGATGATAACCACGGGAACCCCAAGCCTGTTCGCGTGATCCAGAGCCTTCCTCAGTTTTCTCCCCTGAAGGTCATATTCGGCCTTTATTCCAGATTTCCGGAGTATCCGGGTTATTTCAGCAGCCTTCAGCCGGATTTCAAGTTCTTTCCCGATATAGACAACGAAGACGT
>JALSON010000154.1 GCA_026986455.1 Thermococcaceae archaeon
AGGACGCAGTCAGAACCGTCGCGGGGGTCATGAAGAAGGGATCACTCGTGATCATAGAGAGCACTGTTCCCCCCATGACGACCGTGAGGATGGCGGAGCTCATTGAAAGGGTGAGCGGTCTTAAGGCCGGGAGAGACTTCCACATGGTTCACGCCCCCGAACGGGTCATGCCGGGCAGAATATTTAAGGAGCTTGTTTATAACTCCCGTATTCTTGGTGGAATAACTCCTGAGAGCGCTGAACTTGCCGAGATTCTCTACCGCTCCTTCGTCAGGGGGCAGATATTCAGGACAAACTCAACCACGAGCGAAATGGTAAAGCTCATGGAGAACACCTTCCGTGATGTTAACATAGCCCTCGCCAATGAGTTTGCCTTTCTGGCGCATCAGTACGGAATCAACGTCTTCAGGGCAATCGAGCTTGCAAACACCCATCCGCGTGTCAGAATTCACACACCGGGAATAGGCGTCGGAGGCCACTGCCTGCCAAAGGACCCCTATCTGCTGCTGAGTTCGGCCGGAGAGGACTTCGGATTGATTCAGAAAGCGAGGGAAATCAATGAGGATATGCCCCTTATGGCAAAGGACCTGCTCTTCGATGCTCTGAAGACCATAAATCTCCCTCCTGAAGAGGCTGTTGTGGCGGTACTCGGTCTGGCGTATAAGGGGAACTCGGATGACACAAGGAATTCACCCGCCCATGCGTTCATTGAGGCCGTGAGGGATGATGTCGCCGAGGTGCGTTCCTACGACCCGTATGTGAAAGGCAGTCATGGAAGCATAGAGGATGTTCTGAGGGGAGCGGATGCGGCCGTTATAGCCACAGACCACGCTGAGTTCAGGATCCTGAACTGGGAGGAGCTGGGAAAGCTTATGAGGAGCAGGATTCTCATAGACGGCAGGCATCTGATTGAAGAGCCTCCAAAGGGATTCGTATTCAGGGGCATAGGGAGGGGCGAGTATTGAAGCCAGCCTTCGTCTTCGGAACGAGGCCGGAAATAATAAAGCTCTCGCCTGTTATAAGGGCGTTCGAGGAGAGGGATGTTAAACCGCTCCTCATCCACACAGGACAGCACTATGACTATGAGATGAGCAGGGTTTTTCTGGAGGAGCTTGAGCTCGACGGAATCGACCACCATCTTGAGGTCGGCTCGGGAACGCAGGCGGAGCAGACCGGAAAGGCAATGATAAAGATTGAACGGGTTCTGATGAACGAAAAACCGGATGTAGTGCTGGTTCAGGGTGATACCAACACCGTTTTAGCCGGTGCCCTGGCGGCCGTCAAGCTGAAAATTCCTGTGGCCCACGTTGAGGCCGGCTTAAGGAGCTTCGACAGGACGATGCCGGAGGAAATAAACAGAATCCTGGCCGACCATGCGAGCGAGGTTCTCTTTGCTCCAACGGAGGAGGCGAGGAAAAACCTTGAGAGGGAAGGGATAACCGAGAACGTTTACGTCGTGGGCAACACTGTGGTTGATGCCGTCCTCCAGAACTCTGAGATAGCTGAAAGG
>JALSON010000155.1 GCA_026986455.1 Thermococcaceae archaeon
GAACCTCTTCACGGGCTGGGTTGATGTGCCCCTGAGCGAAAGGGGAATTGAGGAGGCCCTGAAAGCAGGGGAGCTTCTGAGGGATTACAGGTTTGATGTGATATTTACCTCCGAGCTCGTGAGGGCAGTTCAGACAGCGATGCTCATAATGAGCAGAAATTCATCGGGAGTCCCCAAGATAGAGCATGAAAACGGCAGGATGGAGAAATGGGGCAGAGTTTACGGCGAGCACGGAAAGAAATATGTCCCGGTGTATAAATCATGGCATTTAAACGAGAGGTACTACGGGAAGCTTCAGGGATGGAACAAAGATCATGCCCGGAAGGTGTTCGGGGCCGAGCGGGTTCACCTGTGGAGACGGAGCTATGATGTCGCCCCGCCTGACGGGGAAAGCCTGAAGGACACGGCCACAAGAACGGTTCCGTATCTCAGGGAAAAGATATTCCCCGAACTGGAGAAGGGAAGAAACGTCCTCGTATCGGCGCACGGAAACAGCCTCCGTTCCATAGTCATGCACATAGAGAGACTTACGGAGGAGGAAGTTCTGAGGCTCAACATTCCAACCGGAGTCCCTCTCATCTATGAGTACAGAGAGGGCAGGCTGGTGAGGCTTGGCTATCTGACGGAGGAAGGCTTTGATAACAGCCTTCATCTGGATTAGGGCAGGGCCATTAAATGGCTCAACCTCAGGCACATGGATGGGTATCAAATAATGCGTTGATTAGGGTATTCAGGCTATCATCTCAACCTCGAATCCCCTTGCCTGAACTTCCTTCAGTTTTTCCTCCGCTATCTCCTTCGCCCTCTTCTCATCCCCTGCGGCAACGACAAATTCAACCGGCAGCGAATCCTCCCTGTAATAAACTATCCTTGCAAGCATTGTATCACCTCCGGTGAAAGGCATTGATTTCGTAATTTAAACATTTCTGTACAGAAATATACGTCAATGAACAGAAAAGCTTATCAAAATACGGGCGTATCGGGCTTTATGATGCTGGTGCTCAAAAATGAACATCTGAATGAGATTCTGAAACGGGCGGAGGAAAGTCCCGTTGAGATATGCGGGCTTCTCTTCGGGAAGAAAAAGGACACCGATGCCTTTGTTGAGGAGATAAGATTCATAAAAAATCGTCTGAACTCTCCGTATGCATTTGAGATGGAACCCCTTGAGATGATCCGGGCCATAGATGAGGCTGAGGAAAGGGGCTTGGAAGTCGTCGGGATTTTTCATTCCCATCTCTGCAAGCCCATCCCGAGCGAGGGGGACAGGAAGGGCATGGAGAACTGGCCGGTAATCTGGCTGATTGTGGATAATGAAGGGAACTATGGGGCTTTCATGCTGGAGAGGGGGAGCATAAAGGAGGTGAAAATCCAGACAGTTTAGCATCTACTCCTCCCTGATCAAAATCTCTATCCTCCTTCCCCCACGGTAGCCCTTCATGGCTGAGAGCATGCCTTTTACCGTCTTCTCGACGAGCTCCTGAACCCAGTCCTTCATCGGTAGAACCTGCCCGTCAATCCTAACTGTAACCCTTGCCCTCTGACTCAGAACGACGCAGTCCCTGAGCGTTTTCTCGCCCTTAACTATCATCTCCGCCATTTCTGCACACGTGAAACCGCACATACCGCAGTTTATGTTGGGGAGCATGAATGCCCTCTCCTCGATTAAATCGGCGAGCTCTTCCCTCTCGGTCACGGCGTTGATTACGGGGAGTCCGTCTATCTCCCGAATCCCCTTTCCGGCCATGATTCCGCTCACGGCAATCGCCAGGCCGTCGTTCAGGTCTCTAACATCATCCTCGCTTCTCGCACATATCACCTTGGGGACGTGCTTTATTGATTTGAACCCCTCCAGAAGGAGAAAATCAACATCGGGCATCATTGAGAAAAATGCGTTTATATCTCTGGATTTGAAGAGAAGCGCATCGGTGTCGTGGGCTTTTATGAGGACATGATCAGCAATCCTCGAAAAACGCCAGCTGTCCGTTTCTCCTCTGTCAAAATCCACATGCATGCTCTTAGCTATGCCAACCCTGTATCCTCTCTCCTTCAGAACCCTGGCAACCGCCTCGATTGTGGTCGTTTTGCCGCTCTTTTTATATCCCACGAAGGCGATGGCTCTCATTTCCATCACTCCAGACGCATCAGCCATGTTACATCGTCTATTTTAACTATGAGCTCTTTTCCCCTGTTTCCGACGATATCCGCCACATCCCTGAGTATGATGATCTCCTCGTCAAAGTTCTCCAGAACCCCGGTGAATGAGCTCTCGCTCCCGACGGCCAGGGCGATGCGTTTGCCCTTCCACTTCTTGAGGGTTTCATCGAGAAGGAACACCTTGTCTCCCATTTTACCACCCTGATAGATGTGATAATCCAAGTTGGCTCTAAGCGTGGGGAGCCTTATTAAATTTTGGGTACACTTCTGGATACTGCCGGATAAGCTCAATAATGGTTCAAAAAGAGGCGGGCACACTTCAGTTGTCCTTAGAGCATGCGGTTTTGGATACCGTCTGAAATATGAGCGTTCGGTGTTGATGGCCAGCCGATCATGCAAAAGTCTATAAGTCTTTTTTATCCTTTCTCCTCTGGTGGTGGAATGAGGTTCGTTACTAAGAGCGAAGCCGTCAAAGATGCTTTTATATCGGAGCTCAGGGCTGAGGGAATATCCTTTGATGTGAGGGCAAGGCTTGGCTATGATG
>JALSON010000156.1 GCA_026986455.1 Thermococcaceae archaeon
TTCTCCTTTTCCTTCTTCTCGGGAGCAGCCTGAGGGGGCTCCCGCAGTCCGGACAGATGCCCTCCGGAGGCCTGCTTTCAAATTTCCTGCCGCAGCCAATGCACACATATCTCCAGCGGATTACCTTCCTTATGCCCCTTTTGAGTGTTTTGAACTTGATTCCAAGGGTTCTCGCTATGTTCTGAAGGTTGTAGTCATCGGTGAAGAGGGTCGCTTTAAGCTCATATGCGAGTGCAAGAACCTCAATATCGGCTTCGCTAAGCTCTCCAAGTTCGCCGGTCCTTCTGGCAGCTTCCATTACCGCCTCAAGGCTCTCCCCTGAGGGAACCAGAACCCTCACTTTGCCGGCACTGATCAGGCTCTCCAGAAAGAGCCTTGACTCGGGGTCTTTAACTTCCTCAACGACCTTCGGAGTCGTGACACCTTCGACATCTATTCCCTGGATGAAGATCGCGGCATCAATGACGGGCATGATAATTGTTCGGCGGAGGGGTTAAAGCTTTATCCTTTGATGAAAAATGGGATAAGATAAAAACCAAAACTGAATGTGAAAATTTAAAAATCAAAATCAAGTTTTCTGAATTTTTCCCTCGGCGTCATGTATGCTCTCTTGCTGTGGGCTAGGCCTGCTAAAACAACTGCAACTGCCGTGTATATTGCAGCCCTGAGCGGTTCAATTATCGGCACATTCACTCCAATCCTGTCAAAGTGCTCCCTTATCGCATCCACCAGCGGCGACATTCCTGTACAGCCCAGAACTATGGAATATGCCCCATCCTCAAGAACGGCTTTTTCCGCTGCCTCAACAGCTTTTTTCAATGTTAGCTCGGGATTGTTTTCAAGTTCCAGCACGGGTACATGAATCGTTCGTATGGATGCTAGATTCTGGATCAGCCCGTACTTAATTATGAGCGACCTGATCAGGTGCTCGGTCTCAGGTAGTATGTTTATAACCGAGAACCTGCCCGCGAGCTGTGACGCCATATGAATTGCGGCCTGATTTGCCCCTATTACCGGTATCTCTACAGCTTCCCTCGCAGCATCGAGACCGGGATCACCGAAGCAGTCCAGAACAACGGCATCATAACCGTTCTTTTCGGCACACTTCACGTTCTTCAGGATATAGGGGACGTTCAATGCCTCATCATAGCTGCCTTCAATGGAGGCTGTTCCTTTATCTATGGACAGCACATCAAGTTTTACCAGGCCTCCAGTCTCTTCCTCAAGAATTTTCCCGAGCTTTTTTCTGTCCTCAATGGCCTCGGCTATGCCTTGGGTTTCGATAACCGGAATTAAATCGAGTATTTTCATGCTCTCTCACCGATCACCCTGTAGAGAATGTAATAAACCACAATCGCCGTAATTATGCCGTTTATTGGAGCAATTCCCCAGGAGATTTTTATTGCGGCCAATGAACCCAGGATCCACGCCACGATTCCAGCCCAGTTTACACCCGGATATTCCCTCCAGCTCTCCGGCTTTGCTCTCCTCATTATCCAGTAGTCTGCTATCAAAACACCTGCAACCGGAGGGATTGTTGCGGTTAGTATGGTGAGCCATTTGATGAAGTAGTTCAGTATCCCTGCAACAGCCAGAATTGTTCCAAGGATGCCAGCAACCGCTGTGGCCAGTGCCCTTTTTTCTCCGGAGAGGTTAAACATGTTTGTTATTGCCAGACCCCCGGAATATGCGTTTATCGTGTTTGTAGTCCATGTTGCAAGGATCAGGATTATCAAGGCTATGGCAGAGAGCCCCAGCTTTGATAGAACCTGGGTTATGTCGTATGTGCCGGCCACAACTGACATCACAGCTCCCATAGAGAGCATCAGTATTCCGGCAGGCCACACCCCAAAGACTGACGAAAGAACCGCATCCCTTCTGCTCCTAGCATATCTCGAATAGTCGGCTGCGATTGTAGCACCCACGGCAAAGGTTCCCACTGTTAATGCAATCCCCTGCAGCAGGGAGAAGGGGTGGGGAGGCTGGTACTTTGAGAGGTTCCCAAGTCCGAATCTGGTGAGGGATACGTATGTTCCGTATAATGCCAGGATTAACAGCGATGGAACAGCGACGTAGTTGAGATATTCAAGGGCTTTATATCCAACAATGGCCGTTGTGAGCATTATTATTCCCCAGATAAACGACGACAGGGGGACTGAAAAATGAATCCCCAGCCAGCTCTTGAGGATACTTGAAAATGCAGCACCGGCTATGTTTGCCTGAACACCGAACCATCCTATCAGAGACACGGCAATTATCAGTGAAATCACTATCCTCGCTCCAACCTCGCCAAAGGATGCCCTTGCAAGAACCGCCGTGGGCCTACCAAGATCGGCACCCTGCATTCCTATGAAGACCATGTATGCGACGACGATTGTATATCCAATTATTCCCGCGAGTATCGCGTTTCCTAATGGCAATCCTGTAACGAGAGCGCCGCCTATCATAAGAGCAGGAATGCATATCATGACCCCTGTCCATATCAGTGCGATGCTGTACCACGGGCTTCGCTCATCTTTGGGTATCTCATCCAGAGCATGTTTTTCAACAAATCCTTCATCCTTTCCCATTTCCAAACCTCCCAAAATTTTTGAAAGTGAAAAATGAAAATCACGCCTCATGCCCTCAGGTAGCCCGCTGCCTTCACCCGGATTCTCGTTGCATTTCCCGGCAGATAGGCGAGGGGAATTTCCTCAAAGTTGACGATTTCAACCGTATCCGGATCCGCCCCGGCTTTGATTGCCTCTTCAATCGCTTTTTTCTTAGCATCCTCGATGGCCTTCTCCCTTCCAAGCTGTTCAAGAGAATAAACCCTGTCGACTTCTCCGCTAACCTGAGCGATAGCAGCCCCTATTGCATTCGCAACGTCGAAGTTCTGCGGCCGTATAACCCTCGACGCACCTTTTATTTTGTTCGAGAGCAGTATGCTGCCTCCTCCAACCAGAATAACAGGAATTGGCTCTGGGCTTGTTTTTATCCTGTCAATTGCATCCTCAACTATAGCGTCAATCCTGGCGACAGCCTTCTCAACGAGAGATGCATCAAGATGCCGAACCCTGCTGACATCTCCAAGTTCATACCTTCCAGCAGCGACTGCAATGTCGGTTGCCGTCAGTGTATCTCCACCGAAAATAAGGGCTTCTTCAA
>JALSON010000157.1 GCA_026986455.1 Thermococcaceae archaeon
CCTCTCCCTGCTCCCTTTATTCGGTGATTCCAAGATGAGGGGGGAGTACCAAACCCATTCGTAGGAAAAGTCTTAAAGAAAAGAGCTATTCTGAGATAGAGCTTCTGGAGGAAGTTTTGAAGGAAGGACTTTTGTGGGCTGCTCTCGGCCGGCCGTCGGAGGTCATGCCGTTTCTGAGGGGCAAACTTTTGAGCAACGGCCACAGTGATAACGCCAAGAGGGAGCTTGAGTATCTCCTGAATGAGCTTGAGAGGTTTTACAGGAGGGTCGCGTGCTGCGGCGGAATCGAGGAGAAGCACATGAGGGCAATTAAGTCCTTCCGTAGGGATATTGAGTCGATTCTGGCCTTTGAGAATTCCAAAGCTTTTTAATCTCCGCCTCCAACTTTTCTTTGGAATGATGGGGAGTATCTAAGCTGTTATTCCATTTCGTATCAAATCCCACAACCATAACTTCCATGCTATCAGGATGATAATGGCACCAATTCCCGGTGCATCAATGTAATCTTTCTCTAAATAATGTTCCCCTATCAATATGACAATGGAGGTTGTGCTTCCATTGAAATATGCCAGCTTTCTTCCGTTCGAGAGCAGGCAGCCGTTACCGCAATCCGCTATGGTGGCGTTGAAGGGGAGTTTAAAGGTTCTCCCATTGTAGGTTAGCAGAGTACCGCTGATGACAACGCTTCTCCCCTTCAGCTTCAACGGTGATTTAACAACGTGCCTTCCCTCAAAAACAATCTGAGGATAATTTCGCCGGCAGGTGGCGGTGATTTTGGTGTTGTTGCTCAATTCAACGACGCCCTTGGGAGAGACAAGAAAATAGGATATGGTTTTGGTCGTGTAATAGAATCCTCTCGATGAGTTAAATAATTTCCAGTACCTGTACTTTCTCACGACCCAGTTTCTACCGTGGCTCCCCAAAAGTTCAAGGGAAACGTTTTCGTTTGATGGAATTGAATCCAGAGGAATTATCTTGTAATTGCCCCGGGTATTGATGATAGCTAAATAGAACCTCAACACAGACTCATTATTGACGGGCACCTCCATCCAGTTGCCCAGTATGGTTGCAAAATGGGTGCCGTTGAAGCAGGCCCCAGCCCAGTCTGCATAGAGGTTTCCAAACGTGATGTTCTTAATCTGGATTCCTGTGGAAGAGAGGGTTACAAGACGGAGGGTTGTCAGCTGCGTGTAAAAGTCAGTGTAGCCAACCATGTAGCCGTGCAGAACGACCTGGAGGTTATCCACGTAGCGTTTTGAATGAATGCGAACAGTAGACCAACCCCTGTCCTCGCCAGACAACTTAAAGATTGAGCCGTTTACTATTGCATACCAGTCGTAACCCGTCATCTGACAGGCATCCCACGGCTGGAACAAAAGATAGAACTCCCCGTTCCAGTAGATGTAGAGTTTATCACCACAATCGGTTACTCCGTTAAAATCACTCAAATGATGAAATTTGCCATCATAAGTGTACAGTTGAACGTCCGGCGCAGAGTATATATCTGATAAGTTTTGATACATGAGAACTCTGTCCCCCGTGGAGTGAATAAAAGCCAAGTTTGGAAAAGTGGCGTTTAAGAGTTTGAGGCCCTTTCCAGGCTCGAAGAACCAGAGTTGAGTGGTATTGTTGGGGTAATGAGTCAGAACCAGAAAACCACCTCGATAGTGAATTATTCCAGTAATCCTTGGGGAGTGGGCGGAAGCGTAGGGAGAAAGCAGGACGAATATAAGAATCGGAATTAGAACATTCTTCATGTCGCTTCCCAATTAACTTCGCTGGATAGTACATAAAGTTTTCGCTCGTGAGTAGGAGAACCAACGGGTTTTTAACCCCTCTTTGATCTACTCACCAGTGGGATGATGAGGGAAGTTTCGTCCGAGCGGTGAGGAAACTCGCATGGGCTGACCACCCTCAACCTTTTAAACGGCTCTTCTCTTTGCTCATCGGGAAAGAAAATGACGAAGAACGAAACACTCAAGGAGTTCATCTCCCATCTCAAGACCTTTGTCGAGATGGAGAGGAGGGCCGAGATAGAGGCGATGCGTTTAGAGATGAGGAGACTTTCAGGCAGGGAGAGGGAAAAGGTCGGGAGGGCAGTTCTTGGGCTCAACGGAAAGATCGTTGGAGAGGAACTGGGCTACTTCCTCGTCAAATACGGGCGCGATAGAGAGATAAAGACCGAGATAAGCGTCGGCGATCTTGTTGTAATAAGCAGACGGGATCCCCTCAAGAGTGACCTGGTTGGAACCGTAATAGAGAAGGGGAAGCGGTTTATAACGGTGGCTCTTGAAACTGTGCCTGAGTGGGCGCTCAAAGGTGTCCGTTTGGATTTGTATGCCAACGACATAACCTTCAAGCGCTGGCTTGAGAACCTCGATAACCTGCGAGAAAGTGGGAGAAAAGCGTTGGAGCTCTACCTTGGTCTGAGGGAGCCGGAAGGGGGCGAAGAAGTCAAGTTCACGCCCTTTGACAAGAGCCTGAACGCGAGCCAGAGGAGAGCAATCTCAAAGGCGCTCGGAAGCGGTGACTTCTTCCTCATCCACGGACCCTTCGGAACCGGCAAGACGAGAACTCTGGCTGAGCTCATAAAGCAGGAAGTGGAGAGTGGCAACAAGGTTTTAGCGACCGCCGAGAGCAACGTCGCGGTGGACAACCTGGTTGAGAGGCTTGTTGGTTTGGGCCTTAAGGTTGTGCGCGTTGGCCACCCGAGCAGGGTCTCGAAAGGCCTTCACGAGACGACCCTGGCTTATCTGATCACGCAGCACGAGCTCTACGGCGAGCTGAGGGAGCTCCGCGTAATCGGGGAGAACCTCAAGGAGAAGAGGGACACCTTCACGAAGCCTGCTCCAAAGTACAGGCGCGGTCTGAGCGATAAGGAAATCCTCAGACTCGCCTCGAAGGGAATCGGTGTCAGAGGCGTTCCAGCGAGGCTCATCAGGGAGATGGCCGAGTGGATTAAAATCAACGGGCAGATGAAGAAGACCTTCGACGATGCCCGGAAGCTTGAGGAAAGGATAGCGCGGGAGATAATCAGAGAAGCGGACGTTGTTCTGACGACAAACGCCTCCGCTGGATTGGATGTTGTTGACTACGGAAGCTATGGTGTGGCGATAATAGACGAGGCCACTCAGGCAACCATCCC
>JALSON010000158.1 GCA_026986455.1 Thermococcaceae archaeon
TGTTTTCAAATAATGCGTATGATGTGAAAAGTCTCTTCATCAGGGATGGAGAAGAGTCAATTTTAATCTACGAGGAAAATGGGGCCCTTAAAGGACTGATTGTAAGAATTCCTTTCGTACCCATAATTCAGAGGAAGATGTTGCTCTACTTCATTGAAAAAAGTAAAGAAAAAAACTAACGCAAACTTTTAACAAGCTCCTCCATGACTCCAAGGAATGTCTCAACCTCGTCAAGGCTGTTGTAGACATGGAACGAAGCTCTAACAGTTCCGTTTATTCCGAGCTTCTTCATAACGGGCAGGGCGCAGTGGTGGCCTGAGCGCACCATTATGTTGTGGTCGTCCAGAACGGCGGCGACATCGTGCGGGTGAAGAGGTGGAACGTTGAAACTCACAACTCCGGCGTGCTTTTTCAGATTTCTCGGCCCGTACCACGGAACCTCAAGCTCGGTTAAGCCCCCGGTTGTCCTCTTAACGAGCCTGTGCTCCTGCTTTTCAATCCGCTCAAGCCCGATTTTCTGGATGTACTCTATCCCCGCAGCAAGACCTATCGCACCGCCTATGTTCGGTGTTCCCGCCTCAAACCTCTCCGGAGGTTCCGTCAGGGTGTAACAGCAGAGCTCAACATCCTCGATCGTTCCCCCGCCTATGAACGGAGGCTCAAATACGTCGAAGAACTCCTCCCTTATGTAAAGCACGCCTATCCCCGTCGGCCCCAGCGGCCCTTTATGCCCCGAGAAAGCCAGAAAGTCGGCGTGGAGCCTGTTGACATCGACCTCCATGTGGCCGACGCTCTGGGCGGCATCAACCACAAATATTGCCCCCTCCTCCTTTGCCATCTTTCCGAGCTCCTCCACCTCGTGGATGACGCCGAGGGCATTTGAGACGTGCTGGATGGCAACAAGCTTCGCCCCTTTAATCTTCTTCTCCGCATCCGCCAGATCAAGGTTGCCCTCGTCGTCCCCCTTTATGAACTCCAGCTTCAGGCCGAGCTTTTCAGCAAGCCTCTGCCATGGCAGCAGGTCAGAGTGGTGCTCATAGGGAGTCGTTACAATCCTGTCCCCCTTCCTGAAGACTCCCTCAAGTCCCAAAGCAGCTAAGTTTAAGCTTTCGCTCGTGTTCTTCGTGAATACTATCTCTTCAAATTTGGCGCCGATAAAATCCGCTACAATTTTCCTCGATTCCTCATACTTCTGGGTCGCCATCTGGGAAAGCCTGTGAACTCCTCTGTGCACATTTGCCCTGTATTTCAGGTAGTACTCATCCATGGCTTCAATGACGGGCCTTGGCGTCAGAGAAGTTGCGGTGTTGTCAAAGTATATAACCTCTCCGGTAAGAGGAATGTCCCTCCTGATATCATCCGGAATTTTCATTTTGAACCACCCATAGGAACTCATCCTGAAGCCTATAAAGGATTTGCTCCTCAGATGTGTCCATCGTTTGTTCTATTTATGGAACAAAGATTTTTAAAAGATGGAACAAAATTTGGAGCGGTGATGAATATGAGGTCGAAGGAAGTTGCCCTGACAGGACTCATGCTCTCGCTCTCGCTGCTGCTCCAGATAATGCCCCTCAAGGTCAAAACTCCATGGGGGATGGACATTGACCTTGTGGCTGTTCCTATCATCGTGGTGACACTCCTTTTAGGATTCACAAGCTCCCTCATCGCCCTCGCCCTCCTCTTCATAGGTATATCCATGATATCCTCAACATCGTGGCTCGGGGCGAGCATGAAGGTACCGGCGACGCTCTCGGTGGTTATCGGCGTTGAGCTCGCCAGAAGGATAACCCGCTTTACCCCGCACAGCTATTCACCTAGTAATCTGGCATCTTTTCTGGTCCTGGCATACACCATCGGAACAGCCATAAGAATTCCTCTGATGGTTGCACTCAACTACTACTATGCCCTGCCCCTATACCTCAACATCCCGAGGGAGCAGGTAATCCCGGAGGTGGAGAGATGGTTCCAC
Organism: Thermococcaceae archaeon; assembly: GCA_026986455.1. Classification (GTDB taxonomy): domain Archaea; phylum Methanobacteriota_B; class Thermococci; order Thermococcales; family Thermococcaceae; genus Thermococcus. Next base: position 1,970 of record JALSON010000158.1, read on the forward strand.
ATGCCGTTCTGGCTTGTAATTGGGATTCCAAACGCCGTCCAGAGTGCTGTTGACATCGTCGGCGGGCTCCTCGCCGTCATCCCGGTCCTCCGGAGGTTTCCTCAGGCTTTCGACTGATTTCGATTTTCTCCGGCTTCAAACCTCTTTTTTCAAGGTAGCTGTTCCATTTTTCAGCATAGCTCAGGAATGTTCTATCCCCCGTCGTCTCATAGAGCCACACCAAAAGCTTTATGTGAAGCCTGTGGTAGAAGACGCTTGAGGAGTTGTATATGCTCGCATACCTGCTCCAGCTCCCTGTATCGAAGTAGGGCAGGGCATTTTTAACGCTCTCCGCACCCTTCAGGAAAAGCTCTCTCGCTGTTCTATCACCCGTAACCTCCCAGTAGTAGTAGAGACCCTGAAGGGTGATTATATGGCCGTTTAAAACGAGCTCCTTCGGGTAGTAGTTGTATTCGAGATACCACGGACCATATTTCGTTTCAACGACGAAGCCATTTCTGGACAGGGGCAGGCTGAAGGAGTTTAAGAACTCCCGGGCCAGCTTCAGATAGCTTTCATCACCCGTAAGGTTATAGGCCTTGGCATACAGCCCAGCCGCGAGCCCCTGAGCATAGCCGGACACCCACGGGATGCTGGCGTTCTGGAACTGGAAGTAGTTTTTAAGAAGGGCGTATGTTTTATTGCCGTATTCCCCGTACTGGACGTAGGCCTTCAGCTCATTGAGAATTTCGAGCATCTCCCTGTAGTTACCTCTTTCATAATATATCTGGGCCCAGTGGAGTGCTGCCACAGAATAGAGGCTGAATCCCCTCGCCCGGTAATAGACGAATGGGAGTCCGCTGTGAATTGAGGCGTTCTCCACCCTGATGGTGCTGTAGTAAGGAGAACTGTTGTCAAAGACCAGCGTAAGGTCTTTCCTGCCGGGTTTTTTGTGGGTGGAGTAGTAGAAGTCGTTGGCCATGAGGTTCATGAGGAGTATGCGCATCTCCACCGGCGTGAGGTTCCTCTCCTTCGCCAGCCTGCCGAAGCTCCTGACCGCATAGCCGAGATCCCTGTAGGCCTGGAGATAGCTCATGTTCCCCGTGTTTGCCCAGAGGTCGAGGTAGTGCTGCCCGAGCTTTCTGTTTTCCGCCAGCTCATCCTCCAGTTTTCTGGAAAGTCCTCCCCCG
>JALSON010000159.1 GCA_026986455.1 Thermococcaceae archaeon
AAGCCGAGACCTAAGGGAACGGGTGGAAACCACCTCGTGGAGGGCTCCATGATAGGTGCTCTTGCGGGCTTCCTCGGCGGTTTACTGGGCGTAGGTGGCGGTGGAATAATAAGCCCCACCTTAATAATACTCGGCCATGAACCAAAGAAGGTTGCAGCAACGACCGCTTTTGTGGTGTTCTTCTCGTCTCTGAGCGGTTTTTTAACGTACTGGGGTATGGGCACGCTGGATTGGAGGTTACTTGGCGTCGTTTCAATCTCTGCGATAGGGGGTGGCTGGCTCGGAACGCACCTGATGCATTTCAAAATGAGCTCGGATGGGGTGAAAAAGGTAATTGGTGTTATACTCTACCTCATGGCGATTAAGATGATTATGGGCGTCGTCTGAAGTTAGGGAATGCTCCTCCTTATCTCATATGCCGTCAGCAGGAGAAACGCTACCGAAAGGAATATCATAACGGAGAGCGAAACCCATGGGCTGATGTAGGCTGCTCCCCTCAGGGAGTATCTCATGGCTTCAACCGAATAGGTCAGCGGGAGTGCCAGAGATATGACGCGAATAATCAGCGGCATCTCCTTAAGGGGGACGAATATACCCGAGAGGAATATCATCGGGAACCTTATGGCGTTGAAAACCGTCATCGTCTGTGAGGGATCCTTCAGCAGATAGGAGACGAGCACCCCGAAGGAGGAGAACATGAACGTTGAGAGGAGAACGTAGCCAAGGAGGAGCCATGGATGGAGGAGAGAGGCTGATGCGAGGGGGAGTATTATTGCCAGCGTTACGGCTGAAGACAGCACTCCAAAAAGGAAGCTACTGAGTGTTTTTCCAAGGGCTATCGTGATGTAGCTAACGGGAAAGAGAAGGAGCCGCTCAAATGAGCCTATCTTTCTTTCAAACACTATCGATGCGGCAGACATTGACGTAGAGCCAAAGAAGAGGGCGAGTGCTATCAGTCCGGGTGCAAGCTCTCCAAGCCTGCCACCGCTCTTGATGGCAAAGGCCAAGGCAAATGATGCAGGGAATATAATTCCCCAGCTCATCGTGGCCGGCTTCATGTAATATTCCTTAATGTCCTTCTTGGCTATATAGAGTGCTCTGCTTAGATCCTCCAATGCCCTCACCCTCAACTATTTTTAGAAAGACCTCCTCCATATCCGCACTCCTGAGGCTCATGAAGTTCACATCAATCCTCTCCTCCCTTAAAATCCGCGATATCTCTTCAACTGCGGCAAGGGGATTTCTCGCAACTATCTTCAGACTGCCCCTGTCAAGGTAGGCTCTAACTATAACTTTGCTGTCCCTTAGCCTTTCAATCAACTTCTTTGGCTCTGAAACGCCCAGCTCTATGGTTTCGTCATAGGGCACGAGTTTCCTCAGCTCTGAAGGCTCCCCTCCGCAACGATTCTGCCCTTATTGATTACGGCCACCCTCTCGCTCAGACGGGAGACCTCGTAAACGTTATGACTCGTGAGGAATATGGTCAGACCCTCCTCTTTAAGCGCCTGTATTAACTTCCACATCTTCCTCCTGCTCTTCACATCAAGGCCAAGGGTGGGCTCGTCCAGCAGGAGTATTTTGGGTTTATGGACCAGAGCTGCAGCTATGGTTAATCTCCTTTTAAGCCCCTTGGAGAGGTTTGCGAATTTCTCATTCTTTCTATCCTCCAGACCAAAGAACGCTAAGAGCTCCAAAACCCTCTCCTTTCTAAGTCTCTTGGGAACACCGTGCATCTCAGCACAGAACATTAAATTATCAAAGCATGTGAGCTCTGGATAGAGGTTTGATATGTCCTGAACAACACCTATGGATGCTTTTACTTTTTCCGCCTCCTTTCTCACGCTGTAGCCGTTTACCATTGCATCGCCGCTTGATACGTTCGTCAGCCCGCACAGCATTCTTATAGTCGTGGTTTTTCCGGCACCATTGGGGCCCAGGAAACCGTAGATTGTGTTAAAAGGTACCCTAAGGTTTACGTGATCAACGGCCAGGAGCCTTCCGTAGTACTTCGTTAAATCCTTGGTAAGGATGGCGTATTCCATTATTTTCCCCACCTGTTCTAGTCGTTCCTCCCTATAATACTTGTGCTATTATCGGGCGTGTCTGAAAGTTGGGTTTACTTTATTTTGCGAGTGTCATGCTTGAAGTTTTTTTGCTTGTTTGAGGGCACCTTCCGAAGACTTTACCCTCTCACAACACAAACATCAATAGTTTTGGACACGCCCTGCTATTATCCAGCGATAATCAAATGCTTTACAGTTTTTACCCCGGTTATAAGCCACAGGGCAAAGAGCAGCCAGTAGAGTGCAAAGCCAAAGTTTGTTATGAGGTTCAGTCCAAAAATCTTCCCGACGTTGAATGTGGCACTCACATACGCCCCCAGAGGGAATATGAAAGCCCACCATGAGAGGCTGTAGGGAAGGTTGAGCCTTCTGAGGTAGTGGAGTGTCATTATTATCGCCATTGCCAGCCACCATATGCCAAAACCCCAGAATATGAAACCAAAACCGAAGAATGGCTCTTTTACCGCAATGAACTCCGAGTTCTTCATGAGCATGTATAGCGTTGACGTTCCGGCTCCTATGGGGCCCAAATTTATCCAGATTGCGGGGGCAATTCCGCAGGGCAGGGGTTCATGGGCGATGAAGCGGTGCATGACAATTGCAAAGAGTGCAAGATAGAGGAAGAATCCGGCTCCCCATGCAAAGTAATTAACCATGACCACAAATTCCTTCCAAAGGCCCTGGAATGTACCTATCAAGGGAGCTCCGCTGAGAGGAATGACTATGAGACCCACAGGGGGTATAAACCACGCGGGAGTGACATTTTTAATATCTATCCTCTCCTGGATGAACATTAAATAGGGTATCAGGAAGGAGAAGAATATCGTGAGAGGCATTCCCACAAGCCAGAAAATCCTTGCAATGGAAATATCTCCCAGTATGAGAAGATAATCGGCGGATAGAACGAGCATGGCTATTGCTATGGTTCCATAGAAGTGACACACGAGGGGATGATAGAGATCCTCCATGGCGTTTTTTCTGTATTTGAGCCATCTCAAAATCCATGGTATCAGGAGAATAAAAAACAGCGCTGTGTTGAAGTAAGTAAGTCCCTGGGCAACGCTTCCGAGGAT
>JALSON010000160.1 GCA_026986455.1 Thermococcaceae archaeon
TCGGCTTTGTTAAGGAGATCATTGAGGTCATATGCTACAACCTCAACAACATGGTATTCCAATGCTTCTTCGGGGGTAACGCTCCTGTCCTTCGTTATAAACTCCTCGGCAAGTGTGGCGTTTCTTCCGCTGTCTTCGGCGAGGCTCTTCAGGTAGGTTATGTAAAAGTTTGTAATCTTGGCCGGAGCCTCAATTATGCTGCCGTTCTGGGAGTAGCCGAGAATCGGTCTGCAGGCACCTATAGCCGTCCCCGGAGCCATAGCTATGAGATGGGAGCCGAGGGCGATGTAAGTGCCAGCTGAGGCTGCCATTGCCCCGGAGGGATACACGTATATTATGACGGGCACGCGGGCGGACTTTATGCGCTGGACTATCTCCTGCATGGCATCCGCCCTTCCGCCGGGGGTATCGAGCTCAATGATTATTGCCCCGGCATTGGCCTTTTCAGCCTCGCCTATGTATCTGTCGAACTGGTCGTAGGTGTATGAGGTTATCATGCCCTTAATCTGGGCCACATATACAGTGTTGGTGTTTCCACTGTCCTGGGCCCCGGCATGGGGAAGAAGGAGGAAAGTTAACAGCAGGATCACCAGCACGAAGTGATGTTTCATTGCTATCCCCTATCAATTTATACCCCATGGTAGTTTAAATCTTTTTCCCTTAGAGTACAAAGGGGTGCGTTCATGCCTCCGAGGGAGAATAGCCGTGCCCCGCAAATCCCCGGGGAGAGAAAACCACATAAAAAGCCATATATACAACAAACGCAGAATATGAACTATGCCAACATTAAGGGCACTGGTCAGGTATTTTAAAATCGCAAAGGGAAGGGAAAAGAGGAAGCTGGCATGGAAGGTGGTTAAAGAAGCTGCCAGATACTCGCGCACTGAGCCATACTGGGATTTTCTGAAGAAGAACTTTGATGTTCGAGAGAGGGACATAAAAGAGGCCATGCTTTTTCTGGAGGAAATTGGGGAGCTTGAAATCATGCGCTCTCTGGATGGCAGGAGGCTCTATGTTTCAACCCTAAAGGATATAAGGGAGAACCCTGTAAAGCTTGACCGATGGCTGAAATTGACATCAAAAAGGTAACCTACGAAATGATTCCCAACGGAACGTGGAGATACGATGGAATCTTCTGGCAGGCTCTGGATTATGGTGTAGTGGGTTTTGACGGGGAGAACTTCTATTTCCCGGATTCCCTGTCGCGGAAGGAGAAGAAACATGCAGAGGACAGAATCAGGTTTATCCTCGGCCTGGATACAAACCTTGATGAATTCTACAGCCAGATTGAAGATTCAAAGTTTGCATTTTTGGCTGATGAGTTCCGGGGTTTAACCCTTCCCGCCTCGCCTTATAAATATCAGGCCCTCATTGAGGTAATCGCCCAGCAGCAGGTTTCCTTTGAATTTGCCAAAAGGACGATTGCAGAGCTTGTAAAATTGGCCGGCAGGAGGAGAGAAGGCCTCTACATCTTTCCGAAACCGGAGGATATAGCCAGAATGTCAGTTGATGAATTGAAGAAAGCAAAGCTTGGGTACAGGGCGGAGTATATAAAATCGGTGACGGATGACATAATAAACGGAAAACTCACGCTGAATCTTGAAGAGATGGAGGTGGAGAAGGCAATCGGATACCTGAGGAAATTTAGGGGAATCGGAAAATGGACGGCAGAACTTTTCCTGGCATATGGGCTGAGGAAAAACGTTTATCCCGCAGGAGATCTCGGGCTGAGGAGGGGGATAGCAAAGATTTTTAACAGAAGGGTTAAAGAAATCAGAGAGAAAGATGTCATGGAAATTCTTGAGCCATATGGAAGATGGAAAAGTCTGCTCGCGTTTTACATCATCTGCCATGACAGGAAAACCGAGATTGAGAAAAGGAGAAGGTGAGATTTTTGAAGGGTATGGAGATTGAAATCCATGTTCCCAGGGAGGTTTTCAGGGATCTGAAAAAGAGGGATATTAATGAGCTCATAGGGGAATCCCTTCGGAAAGTTGAACTGACACTGCAGGCCGAAGAGGAAGAGTTCCTGAAGGAGAAAAAGAAAAAACTTGAGGAGCAACTCAAACGGATGAAGGAGGAATATGACGAGCTTTTGGAGTTCTACCGCAGGGCTCTGAACGACAGGGAGCTTATGATGAGGAAAAGGGAAGAATTTGAACTTGAGAATCGGGAGCTTCGGAAGGAGCTGGAGGCGAAGAGGCGTGAGATTGAAGGTAAAGCCCGAGAAGGGCTTCGGGAAGATTGAAGTCGAAATTGACGATGATTTATGGGAGACAATTAAACGGATGGGCGAGAAATACGGCAGATCACCGGAACACATTCTCAAAATTATTCTTGAGGGGAAGTTCAGGGAACCCTGCGATGAGTATGAAAGCCTTAAGGGGAAAATCCAGGAGCTGGAAAAGGAGGTCTGGGAGCTGGAAAAGAAATGGGCCCCGCTCAGATACAAAGCCTACGGAGTCGGCGAAGACAATAAAATTCTGGCGATTGAGCTCTCCGGCCTGATGGCCGAGAATTCCCAGCTTAAAAGGTTTTTAAGGAAAAAAGCCAAACAGGATTTAGAGCTGAGAAAGCTCGTATCATATTACATCCAATGAACCCGGCGGATGATGAGAGGATTTGAGCGGAGCGATGAAGAACCCTATGAGCGCTGACGCTTTGGGAGTGTGGTAAAAATGATGGGCCTAGCCGAGATTGAGAGAAAAGCCTTTGATTTGATGGCAACCTCCATCAGGAAGCACGAATTCCTCGAAGAATGGGAGTTTGAGGGCAGAACCGTAAGGCTGCCCTTTCAGGAGGATGCTGAACCGAAGACGCTGTTCGTTTTTTCACGGGAAATCATGGTGCCCAGCGACGGCCTAAAGTGGTTTCTGAAGGTCTCCATGGAGGGAAACGCACTTGTGAGACTCGATGGAACAGCTTATGGAACAATAGACGACATTCACACGTATATTCCTGTCCGTCCCGGAAAGCACAGGATTGAGCTCATCGTTTCTCCGCTGACAATGTTCGGTTACCACAAATGGCGCATTAAAATTGATTATGCGGCACTCATCGGAATTATGTGGGAGCCCTACGTTCTTGCCCAGAGGCTTCTCGACCTCGTGAGCTTCATTG
>JALSON010000161.1 GCA_026986455.1 Thermococcaceae archaeon
AATGGAGGAGAACGGCCTCATAACGACGACATTTGCCTCTCATATAGCCCGCCTTCAGGAGCTGATTGAGGTTTCAAATGCCATGGGCAGGCAGGCCGTGTTGATAGGCCGCTCGCTCGCAAAATACACTGGAATAGCCAAGCAGCTCGGCCTCATCAAAATGAAGGGTTCGCGGGTTCTGAGGAGCCCGAATGCCATCAAAAAGGTTCTTAAGGAAGTTTCCGGGGCGAGGGAGAACTACCTCCTCATAGTCACAGGCCACCAGGGGGAGCCGGGGGCTGTTTTAACGAGGATGGCAAACGGTGAGCTCTATGATATCGGCAAGGATGATACCGTTGTCTTCTCCGCGGGGGTTATCCCCAATCCCCTCAACGTGGCCCAGAGGTATGCACTGGAGACAAAGCTTAAAATGAAGGGTGTGAGAATGATTAAAGATTTACATGTTTCAGGTCATGCGAGCAGGGAAGACCACCGCTACCTGGTCAGAATCCTCAACCCTGAGAATATCATCCCGGCACACGGTGACTTCAGAATGCTAACCCACTATGCCGAGCTTGCTGAAGAGGAAGGTTATTTAATAGGTAGGGATGTCTTTGTATCGAGGAATGGATACTCTGTGGAAATAGGGTGAGGTGATAAAATGGGAAAGTTTGATGCTCTCTTCAGGAGGATAAAGGAGCAGGCAGGGATTGTTGATGATGTCATATTCAAACTTATCCCTGAAAAAGACCCCGGGGAGCTTTACAGTGCAGTAAGACACTACCCCCTTGCTGGGGGAAAGAGGGTCAGACCGTTTGTCGTCCTGAGAGCGGCTGAGGCTGTTGGCGGCGACCCTGAAAAAGCCCTCTACCCGGCAGCTGCGGTGGAGCTCCTTCACAACTACTCTCTTGTTCATGACGACATAATGGATATGGATGAGCTGCGCAGAGGGAGGCCAACGGTGCATAAGCTCTGGGGAGTCAATATGGCGATCTTGGCGGGAGACCTGCTGTTCTCAAAGGTTTTTGAGGCCATAGCAAAGACGCCTGTGGAACCTTCAAAGGTGGTCAGGATTCTGGACGTCATGGCAAAGACCTCAAATGAGCTCTGCGAAGGGCAGGCACTGGATATTGAGTTCGAAACCCGGGAGGAGGTTTCCGTTGAGGAGTATCTCAGAATGATAAGCGGGAAAACGGGGGCACTTTTTGACGGTTCGGCGACGATAGGGGCTATAGTTGGGACGGACAACGAGGAGTACATACAGGCTCTGTCAAAGTGGGGCAGAAACGTGGGTATAGCATTCCAGATATGGGACGACGTGCTCGACCTAATAGCCGACGAGGAGAAGCTCGGGAAGCCCGTGGGGAGCGACATAAGAAAGGGCAAGAAGACGCTCATAGTGAGCCACTTCTTTGACAATGCGAGCGAGGAGGATAAGGTGGAGTTCCTGAAGGTCTTTGGAAAATACGCTGGAGATGCAAAGGGGGACGCTTTAATCCATGAGGACATCATGGGAGAGGTGGCCAGAGCCATAGAACTCCTGCGGAAGTACGGAAGCATTGACTATGCCGCCCAGTACGCCAAGAACCTCGTTAAAGAGGCCAACGAAGCGTTAAAGGTTCTTCCGAAGAGTGAGGCGAGGGAAGACTTGGAGCTCTTAGCAGAGTTCCTTGTGGAGAGGGAGTTTTGATTCTTTGCACCCTCTATTGCTCTTGGGTTTGTTAAACTTTAACAAGCATCCACAGAACCTTGGCAGATTTATCCGTTTTGTTCACCGTGTAATGGGGGGTGTTGGGTTTGTTGTATATGAATTCTCCACTCCTTGCTGGGAATTCCCCCCTATCCGTAACCAACGTAACTTCACCTTCGATGATATAGGCAAATTCATGATGCTCTTTATGGATGCTGAATCCTTCCTCCGGAAGTCTGGCATGTGGAGGCATTGTGAGTATTCCTGCCTGAATTTTCTCATTTATGTCGAGGATCTTTACTGCCTGTCCAGCATTCTCTATCCATTTTTCATTAAGATTGAACACTTCGACCATATTATTTACCTCCTTTCAAATTTCAAATTTTTGTCAAATTTGGCTCTATAAAAGGGTTGTGTGTTAAGTTTTAACTCAAATAAATGCACAAATTTGACTTTAACTGTTACTATTGTCAAACCCTACATAACTTAGATTGTTAAATATTGCTCAAAAATGTTTAAATAATATCAGCATATTTTCGTATTTGTATATAATTTAAGCACGAAATATGGAAAATTTAAACATGTGCTCCAGGAGGCGAAACCATGGGGTATAGGTTGGGTGTTGATATCGGCGGTGCTTTTACGGACCTGGTTGGGTATGACGATGAAAGCGGTGATTTCGTGTGGGTAAAAGGAGAAACTACGCCGTTTGAACCTTCAGTAGGTGTTTTAAATACCATTAGGAAGAGCCAGCTCGACATGTCCAATGTGGCAATGGTTATTCACGGCCAGACCCTTGTCATAAACTCCATAATTACGAGGGATGGTGCCAAAGTTGGATTGCTAACTACATGGGGTCATAGGGACATTCTGGAACTGCAGAGAGCCAACAGGAGGGACATGTATAATTTTAGGTACAGAAAACCCAAGCCATTTGTACCGCGGTATCTGAGCCTTGAGATTAATGAGAGAATACTGGGCGATGGAAGTGTGCTCAAGCCATTGGATGCTGGAGGGGTAAGGGAAGCCGTTAAGAAGCTCCTAGGTGAGGGTGTTGAATCAATATGCATCAGCTTTCTCAACTCATACGCAAATCCAGAGCATGAAATTGAAGCGGCTAAATTGTTAAAGAAGTTTTGAAAGAGGAAGGCAGGGAGGATGTGCCCGTAACACTGGCCCATGAAATCACGAGGGAATGGGGTGAATATGAGCGCACCAGCACAGCTGTGCTCAATGCCTTTGTTAAGCCCAAGATGGTGCGTTACCTATCGATACTTGAAAAGGAAATAAGGGGCATGGGGTATGAGGGTTCTTTCTTCTCTATGCTCTCTAACGGTGGAATGGCCTCCTTTGATTTTGTCAAGGAGTTTCCGATATACTCGATAGAGTCGGGGCCGATTGCGGGAGTTATTGGAGGCATA
>JALSON010000162.1 GCA_026986455.1 Thermococcaceae archaeon
AGTCGCTGCCGTAGAACCGTATTTCAAGGTTGAACCTCCCATCTTTAAAGCCGTTTTCAAACACCTCAAGCTTCTCCTCGCACTGCATAACCTCACCCCTTTATGTATGCGGTTATGTACCTCGGATCCATGTAAAGGGCAGTGCTCTGATACACCCCAAAGGTTACCCTGGTATTCCCCTGATAGATAATAACCTTTGCGCTCGAAACATTTGCCATGTTCTCCAGAACCTTGATGGAGTAATCGAGGTCTCCGGTTTCATCAACGAGAGTCCCGGTGACGTTCAGCGCAAACCACGTTCTTCCGGTTGCGAATTTCTTTGTTTCGTTTATTGTCATGTTCCTTCCCGTGCTCACGGCGTTAAGGAAATCCGTGAAGTATGCATCCACCATGTTGGAGATAATTTTCCTCTCCTCATCCGTGAGGCCCCTCCACTCCGCCCCCATGTCCTTGTAGGGGCCGGTTTTGAAAACCTCGACCTTTATTCCGTTTCTCTGATAGTTCTGCTCAAGGTCGTAGTGGACATAGAGAACCCCTATGCTGCCAACATCCGCCAGAGGATCCGCGATGATTTTATCCGCGCCGCATGCTATGAAATAGGCACCTGATGCCATCATATCCCCCGTGTATGCAACCACGGGTTTGTTATAGCTGAGCTTCCTGACCTCCCTGTAGAGCTCTCTTACAGGCCCCACATATCCACCGGGACTGTCTATCCAGAGAAGGACTCCCCTGATTGAGCTGTTCTTTGCGATATCCCTAAGCTTTGGAATCAGGTTGAGGGCCGTGTATTCGTCTATCGGCCCGAATATCGGAACTATTGCGAGGGTGGCGTTGCTTACGTTTCCGGATATCTGCCTCTCCCTGAGCTGCTCCTTCAGATAGTCAATCTCCCTCTGGAGCTCATCAATTCTGGCCTGCAGTGCGGTCGTATTTCCGGTTGAAACTATCACCGTCTGGTTTCTGACCTCAACCTTTGCCTGTGCCGTCCTGTTAAACATGTAGCTCTTCTGAAGCTCGGAGTTCTGGATGTAGAGAAGTGAGGTTGCAATTATCGACGTCGCAAGCAGAAGTGCAAGGATGAGTGCGAGGTACTTCCAGATTTCCCTTTCCCTCTCTTCCATTATACCACCAATTTCAGTATTCATCCGGGATTTTTAAATATGCCCCTGCTAAGATTTTTATAGTTGGCGCTACAGATATCGCAATAAGGTGAGGATTATGGAAATAGGAGTAAGCGTGTATCCGAGTTTTATCAGCAAAGACAAGACGCTGGCCTCACTGCTGGCGGATGTGAAGATAAAAAACTATGATTTTGTATCGATTTTCCCCCACGCGCTCGGCCTGATAAAGAACGGTCATGTCATAGAGAAGGCCATGAGGGAGGTTGAGATTACCCTGAAGGGTGTCGGCATTGACTACATAATAAGGATGCCGATATCCGTCAACCTCAGGGATCACATCTACTACACCCGGCATTTCAGGGTCGCGAGGGCGATTGCGGATGTGGCGATAAAGCTCGGTGCGGGCGTAATAGTGATGCAGAGCGGGAAAACGGGAAGGCTTGACCTCGAAATAGAGGCCATCCAGCAGTTAGCAGACATGGTGAGGCCTTTTAACATAAAGATAGCCCTTGAGAACACCTTCAGCGTTAAAGATACGCTCTACGTTGTCGATAACGTTGAGAGGGATAATGTGGGCTTTGCCCTCGATGTCGCCCACGCATTCCTCAGCGCCCAGGGAGATGAGCACAAGCTTCTCGATGATGTAAAGCTCGGCACGGAAAAGACGATCATCCTGATGATACATGACAACTTCGGAAAGCTCTTCCCCCAGGTTGAGCCCGAGGATGCCCTTGCCTACGGTGTTGGGGACCTCCATCTGATGCCCGGGGAGGGCAGGATTCCCTTCGGCAAACTGCTCAAGCTCTTCGGAGATGTTCCAATCCTCCTCAAGATCAAAGATCCTGAGAAGTTCAGGAAGATACCCACAAAGCACGGCCTGATAGAACTCCTAACCAGCCTTTAATCCCTCTAAAGCTCCAGTCTTTCCTTTATGACCTTAAAAACCTCACAGAATGCCTTTCCAATTGCCTCTTTTTTTCTTGCGAAGTTCATGACGTCATCCGTGAGGTTCTCCCTTAGAATTTCCGCAGCCTCATCTATCGTTATTTTCCTTTCAAGCCATGCGTATGCAAAGACCGCCTCAGCTATGTCTCCCTTTCCGTGTTTGTCAGTCCTTGGAGGAAACAGGTGCTTCAGGCCGGCCAGTTCAAGCGCCATCGCAAGGGATGCGTTCGGAACCCTCCCAGCGGAGGGATGGCCTAGATACTCGCTCAGAGCCAGGGAGAAGACAAAATTGATAAGGGAGTCGCCGAATTTTGAGAGGTTCTTATCCCTAAAGTCATTCGGGTATTTCATAAAATTCACTTCCCGCAGTGAGAAAAGGGAAAAGTCACCGCTCTGCGGCTTCCTTCCAGAGGTTCAGGACTTCCCTGGCCTTGTCAAAAATCCTCTGGGCGGCCTCCTCAAGGGCCTCTTCAGGGGTTATCTCCCCATCCGTAACCACCTTGAACCTCGGCTTCCTCGCCATGAGTATGGGGTGCTCGATGGCATAGCTTGCAAACACCACATGCCTGTTCTCATGGAGCACCTCATTGAGTAATCCTGCGAAGGTGTGGTCTTCCCCCTCAAGATAGAACTCAAGCACGTTGGCTTCACGCTTTATAACCTCAATCCTCATCAGCCTCACCTTTTAGATGTTCTAACAGCCTTTTCAATGCCTGCTCCTTATTCTTCACGAGTTCGTATTTAAACTTATCCTCCTTATACTCTGCCAGCCCGAGCTCCACAAGCAGGTCAAGCACCTCTTCCGGATCGAGGCTGAAGGCAGCTGCAACGGGAAGTACGACCTCCCTGATCTGCCTCGTGGTCTGGAGGGAGACCTCAGAGAGCATTCCCCCGACATTCCTGACAAGCTCGACAATATCATTCCACGGGAGGGAGGTTTTGAGGGTTTCCCCGTTGAACTCGGCATATTCTCCCTCAAGCTCAAGTGTCCTCAGCAGGATCTGCACCGAGACACTCAC
>JALSON010000163.1 GCA_026986455.1 Thermococcaceae archaeon
AAAGGTAAGATATTTGAATACAGTAAAAATGGAGGTGATCCAAATGAGAAAGATGATGGTCTTTGTTTGCATTGTTTTAATGGTACTTTTCTTTTCCGTACGGGTAGAGGCAGGAGATTCCCCGGAAGTGGATGTTTTTGTTGATGATTATAATTCAAATTCTGTTATTTATTCCTTGGAGGTTGATATTCCCACAGATTCGCACATATTCAAGGATGTTAGGGTGCAGGTTAATGGCACTGGATTTGATAACTTCACATTGAGCAAACCCAGAATTATAAATATCAATTCCTCTGATCGCATTTTGAGCTTATGGAACCTTATAAGTTCAAAAATCTATGATGGTGATAAGGATGGCCTTGTTCATGTTGCTGGCGTTGTGTCTGTTCAGTATAGAACCTGCACTGATAGTTCATTCCTATACTGCTCTGATCTGCATCTGCTGAAGCTCAACTATAGCAAGGATATACTTCTTCCTGTTGAATTTAGCAACAAGAAAATAACCTTTGCTGTTATGGGTAATAGAACCATTTATGAGGGGGAGAATTCAACGGTCAGGATAATCTTGGATAATGCTAATCCAATCTCTGCTCTTATACACTATCAGTTTGATGCGGCAATAGGAAATGGCTATGGCTCTATCTCTAAGCGTGGCAAAATTCTTATACCTCCCCATTCAGAAAGAGAACTTATGTTTAAGGTTTGGCATCCTGAGTCCGGGACATATGCGTATTCCATTGATCTTTTGGCTTCCCGGGTTGGTGAGAGTGAGCTGTGGAGTGTAGGATCCCAGAATGATTATGTGGTAGTTCTGAAAAAACCGCACCCTGTTACTAAATTACAGACCTCCTCGAAAATTGTTATATTCCATTATAAGTTTATATTTCCACATTGATCCTGCTTTTCTCAGGTTTATTTTTTAAGGCAGAGTACCCAAGCAACACCTTTTTAAATACACCCCCCGACACCCTGTTAGGTGAGTCTAATGGGGATTAAGGTTATCTCTGATCCAAACATGCCTGAGGAAATTGCGAGACTCTTTCAGAAGCAGCATTACGCCCTCGTGGGCAAACACAGCTCCGTCAAGCTCTGCCACTGGCTAAAGGAGAGCATAAAGAGAGGGAGGTTCTGCTACAAGCAGAAGTTCTACGGCATAGAGAGCCACCGCTGTCTGCAGATGACTCCTGTAACGGCATGGTGCACCCACAACTGCATATTCTGCTGGCGTCCGATGGAGGGTTTTCTTGGAACGGAGCTGCCAAAACCATGGGATGATCCCGCATTCATCGTTGAGGAGAGCATAAAAGCGCAGAGAAAGCTCATAGTGGGCTACAAGGGAATGCCCGGAATAAACATGAAGAAGTTCGAGGAGGCGTGGAACCCGAGGCATGCGGCCATAAGCCTCTCCGGCGAGCCCATGCTGTACCCCTACATGGGCGACCTGGTGGAGGAGTTCCACAGGCGCGGATTTACCACCTTCATAGTCACCAACGGCACCGTTCCCGAAAGGCTGGAGGAGATGATAAGGGAAGACAAACTTCCAACCCAGCTCTACGTCTCGCTGACAGCACCTGACATCGAAACCTACAACCGCGTAAACGTCCCGATGATTCCGGATGGATGGGAGAGGATAAGGGAGTTCCTTAAACTGATGAACGGCATCCCCACGAGAACCGTGGTCAGGCTAACGCTGGTTAAAGGCGAGAACATGCACAACGCTAAGGGCTACGCGAAGCTGATAAGGAAGGCAAACCCCATGTTTGTGGAGGCCAAAGCCTACATGTTCGTCGGCTTTTCGAGGAACCGCCTTACAATCAACAACATGCCGAATCATGGGGAGATCAGGGCATTTGCCGAAGAACTCGTTGAACACCTCCCCGGATATCACCTTGAGGACGAATACGAGCCGAGCAGGGTTGTCCTGATAATGAAGGATGACGTGCCGAAGAAAGAGCGCTTTATAAAGCACTGAACTCCCTTTGATGTTGTCAGGGTAGCTGGATATCTGGCAGCTGTGAAGTTTCCGATTTCCCTTAAGGCGTTATTAAATCCATTAACAGTGTCCTCTTTTTTTTGGAAAAGTTTATTTATTCAAAAGCAGCATCAGTATTTTAGAGGTGTGTACAATGAAGAGAGCAATCACCTTCATCCTGCTGATAATCATGGTTGTTCCGTATGCAAATGTCGGAGCTGTTCCCATTCTTCAGGGCTCAACTCAGTTTCTGGTTAGCTCTTATAGCAGAATCTCCAGAACCCAGGAGCTGAGCCTTGCAATAATGGCCCTGAATTCGGTTAAGGGCAAGACTGAGGTTGATGTTTCACCCGTTCTGGATGAACTAACCCAAAAACTCCTCAGGTGGCAGAATGCGGACGGCGGCTGGGGTTATTATCCCAACAGTCCGAGCGACATCGTGGATACCTCATACGCCCTCATTGCGCTGGCCCGTGTGAAGGGAATGTACATGCAGGGGCAGGACGTTTATTCCAGCATTATCGGGGCAATTGATAAAGGGAGGAGATATATCCTGGACAGCAGGGGTGAAAACGGGTGGGGTTATGTTCCTGACACAGCGGAAGCATGCTACCCGACATTAATGGCCGTGTGGGCCCTCGGGGAGCTTGGCTATACATGGAAGGATCAGCGTATAGAGGGCTCCATTGACTATCTGAATCACATCACCTCATGCGAGCTTCCGGAGGACGAGGCATTCGGACTGAAGCTCATCGCCTACAGGGCTGTGGGCTATCCTGTGGATGACAGCACCCTGAAGCAGCTGAAGGAAAAGCTGTTCAACGAGACCCCGAGCACGGAGGCCAGAGCGATAATGACGTATGCCCTGACCCTTTACGAGCCCTTCAACTTTGATATCGCCAAGGCTCTGCTTCTGCTTGAGGATGAGAAGAGGGGTTTCGGCTCTTTCTTCTGGAGCACTCAGACCTGGATGTTCTCCTCATCGGATATAATTGTCACCTCCTCATACGCCCTCCTGGCGCTTTCCGTTACCGGATCATTCCTTAAGCCTGAGGAACGCCCCCAGACACCGTAT
>JALSON010000164.1 GCA_026986455.1 Thermococcaceae archaeon
CTGTAACTCTGGTTCCGCTCTTTGGTCACCTGAGCGTTACTTCGAATCCTTCTGGAGCAGAGGTTTATATTGATGGCTCTTACATTGGAACAACACCGATTAATGATTACAAGCTCTCTACTGGCCAGCATGAGGTTAAGCTCGCCAAGGAGGGCTATCACGAGTATCTCAAGATCGTGACAATCCAGCCCGGTGAGACTACAGGCTTAAACGCCGAGCTGAGTATGATTAAAGGGACCCTCAAAATCTCATCCACCCCTTCCAGAGCGAAGGTTTATATTGATGGTTCTTACGCAGGAGAGACACCCCTGGATTATTACAACGTTTCCCCTGGAGAACACACTATCAGGGTTGAGAAGGAGGGTTATGAGGTTTTCACCAGAACAGTGACAGTAAATCCCGGACAGACTGCAAGCATAACAGCAAGTTTGGTTGTGATGCCGACCTCAGGAACAACCACCACAGCGAGAAGTACAGCCACTATTTATTCAGAAACCACAACCTTCCAAACCTACACTCACACCGAGCAACCCTCCCCAACATCGGCTGGAACAACTGAAATCAAAACACTCTACATCATAGGAGCCCTTTTGGGATTAGTATTACTTGGAGGAGTCGCCGCGAAAGCCAGAGGTGGAAAATTTGGAGGAAGGCCAAGAGACTCAGAGGTCAAGCCGATAGAAAATCCCGAACAGGTCAAAAAAGCCAGGGCTGAATCGAAAAAGCGAGAGACCAAAAAGCCCAAGACTGAGAAGCCCTCCCTTCCAGTTCCAGACTTCCCCTCAGCCCTCCTCTCCCGTTACGAGCCCATCGAATTCCTCGGTGAGGGCGGCTTCGCCAAGGTCTTCAAGATCAGGCGGAAGAAGGACGGCAAGATAGTTGCCCTCAAGATACCCAGAATAGACGAGAAAACCAGCCAGAGCTTCATAAAGGAAGTTGCCACATGGCTGCACCTCGATCATCCGAACATAGTGAAGCTTTACGACGTTGACATACTGCCGATTCCGTACCTTGAGATGGAGTTCGTCGAAGGAGCTGAAGTGAATGGAAGGCTCGCGAGGGACCTCGATGAGTATCCAAAACCCCTCGACGAGAAGACCGCATTAGGTATCATCCGGGGCATAGCGGAAGGCCTTAAGCACGCACATGGCAGGGGCATATACCACAGGGATCCGAAGAACATCCTCCTCAAAGCCAATCTGACGCCCAAGATAACCGACTGGGGGTTGGCCAAGATAGGAACAATGAGTTCAGGCAGGAGCGTCATGGGTTACACACCGCTCTACGCCGCTCCGGAGCACCTGATGCCGGGCAAATACGGGCACACGGATCAAAGAACCGACATCTGGCAGTTGGGAGTTACCTTCTACGAGCTCCTAACCGGAAAACTGCCCTTCGAGGGGTACACCTACGAGGAGGTCTTTGGAAAGATAGTTGACGAGAGCTACACCTTCATGCCACCCTCGAAGCTCAACCCAGAGCTGGCCAAGTACGACGGTATCTTTGAGAAACTTCTCGCCAAGAAGAAGGTGGATCGCTACCAGTCGGTCGATGAGTTCTTGGAAGACCTCGACAGGATTAAGGAAAGCGAGAAGAGAAAGGTCGAGCTGGAAAAACGGGTTGAAGAGCTCAAGAAGACCCTAACGACGAGCGTTGAGGCGTTAAAGAAAAGCAGAACGGCGGAGGAAACGCTGAGGAACAGGAGGCTTGTTGTTGAGACCCTTGGAAAGCTCGCTTTGGCTTACGCCGAGCTCAACAGGAAGGCCGAGCTCCTGAACACGCTCAACGATCTCAAGTTCTACACTGTGCAGAATCTCACGGATCTGACCAGTGCAATAAGCACCGTGGAGCTCCTCCTCAGGGAGAACCTGCCTGTTGGCGGGGACTTCATCGAAAGGTTAAAGGTTCTGGTGCACAGCATTAGGAGGGAGAACAGAGCATAGCTGCCACAGCGCCCCTCTGTTCTTCTTCAGTCTTTTTTATGGCTCTCACAGGGAGGGATGAGTTATGGGTGGTATTCTCTGCCGTGGAGCGTCAAACATGATGATTACTTGGACATCTTAATTATATCCTGTGGAATGCCATTCGGCAGGAGTTTATAAATGATTGTCGATTGGTAACCGGCAAGATCCCTTCCCCGGGTGTCCTCCCAGAAAAATCAAAAGGGGTAGCGGATTAACCTCCAATCCTCATAAGCCTCTCATAGAGCTCATCAACCTTTTCCGCAACATCTCCGGCCGTGAAGCCCTTCTTCACCGCAAGCCATGTAGCTCCCCCGGCCCCAACGCCCTCTTTAACGTAGCCCCTTTCGTAGTCCCTCAGGCCTTTGAACCTGCTCTTTGAGAAATCCAAATCTGCGGAGTAGAATATTATTCCGATGTCCTTTGCGGTCTCCTTAAACGTTGAGCTCTCATCGCTGGCAACCCACCTCGTGGTTGCAACCATAAACCTGCCCAAATCTTCACCCAAAGCCCTGAGAAGGCCGGCTATCGCCAGCATCTGGGTTCCACCGGCCAGAACCACTTCCCCCTCAAATCCCTGGGAGATTCCTATTACCGCCGCCATCATCGGGTCCCCGAACTCTTCAAGGGCTTTCAGTGGCTTGCTGGCAAAATCGCCTTTTTTAATGCCCGTCCTCCTGAAGCCCTCCTCAATTACCTGCGCCTTGAGGTTCTGGGGATTGTCTGGTGAAGCTGATGATGTCTTCGCCTCATAGCCGAGGGCCCATAAAACTGCCTGGGCGGTGGTCGTTCCCCCCGGCGTGGACTCCCCAATAACCACCTCCTTCAGGCCGAGCTTATTGAGCTGCTCCCCGAAGAGCTCTGCCCTCTCAACGATTTCCCGCGCTTCGGGAAGGGCACTCTCCTTTCTGAAGTCCCTCCCCACGGCATCGCTTATGTGCACGTGGGGAACGAGGGGTGCCAGATAGGTTCCACCCCTGACGATAATTAGTGGAAAATCTGCCAGCTCCTTTGCGGCCTTGGTGATTATGGCAGGCGTTGGGTGCCCCCCGGGGGTAACGGGT
>JALSON010000165.1 GCA_026986455.1 Thermococcaceae archaeon
CTTCAGATATTTTCCATAACGGTGGTTGGGGAGGCATTCGGCATTCATATCCCGATGCGGCGCGCGATTTATGGTTTTGTGATGAGCCTGTTATTTGCCTCGGCAAGCGGCATACCCGGTGGCTTTGGGGCAAATGAGTTTGGACTTGTTTTGGGCATAGGGGCATCAACAAAAGCCGCCGTAACGGCGTTTGTGTATAAGTTCCTCTTCCAGTATGCATATTCGGTGTTTGGGGCTGTGGTATTTTACAAGGTGGTTTACAGGATGGTGAGCGGGGATGAGGATAGCCCTCGTTAGCGACTGGTATTATCCCAAAATCGGGGGTGTGGCGACTCACATGCATCACCTGGCGCTGAAGCTCAGGGAGAGGGGACATGAGGTCACCATCGTCACCAACAGCAGGGGGGAGCTGATGGAGGATGGCATTAACCTGCTCAGGATTCCGGGAGTTGTGAGTCCCATCCTCGATGTGAACATCACATACAGCCTCAAATCCACGAGGGAGCTCAATGAGTTTCTGAGGGACTTCGACGTAATACACTCCCATCATGCATTCACACCGCTTGCGCTGAAAGCCGCAAAGGCCGGCAGGAGGATGGGGAAGGCGACGGTGCTGACGACACACAGCATCTCGTTTGCCCATGAGTCGAGGCTCTGGGAGGCTCTGGGCTTAACGTTTCCCCTGTTCAGCAAATACCTCAAATATCCCCACAGGATAATAGCGGTCAGCAAGGCGGCTAAAGCTTTCATAGAGCACTTCACGGATACTCCCATAGAGATTATACCCAATGGAGTTGATGACGGAATCTTCAGGCCTGTTAGGAACAGAGAGAAAATCAAGGAGGAGTTCAGTGTTGAGGGCAGGGTTGTGCTGTACGTCAGCAGGATGAGCTACCGAAAGGGGCCGCATGTTCTGCTCAACGCGTTCTCGGGTATCGAAGATGCTGTCCTCATCATGGTGGGCTCTGGGGAGATGCTGCCCTTCCTGAAGGCACAGGCAAAGTTCCTGAGGATAGAGGACAGGGTCAGGTTTTTGGGCTATGTGGAGAGCGGGATGCTGCCGAAACTTTTCGGGATGGCGGATGTCTTCGTTCTCCCTTCGGTAACGGCGGAGGCCTTTGGGATTGTGATACTCGAAGCTATGGCCTCGGGTGTGCCCGTCGTTGCAACAGACGTCGGAGGAATCCCCGAGATTGTGAGGGAGAGCGAGAGCGGTGTGCTCGTTCCGCCCGGCAATGAGCTTGAGCTGAGGAATGCTATTCAGAAGCTCCTTCTGGACGATGGCCTCAGGGCGCGTTTCGGAGCCAACGGCAGAAAGGCAGTTGAGGAGAAATACTCGTGGGACAGGGTGACGGAAAGGATAGAAAAAACTTATGAGGATATCCTCTCAAAATCCAACGGGGATTGAAATGCGCATGGAAGACCTGACCTGGAAGGAGTTTGGTGAAGTCAGGAAGAGCATAAGCACAGTGATTCTTCCGATAGGAAGCGTCGAGGCACACGGCAGGCACCTGCCCCTCGGCACGGATGTTTTTGCACCCATGGAGATAGCGGAGAGGGTTGAGGCAAAGCTGAAGGAGAGGGGGGTGGAAATTTTAATAGCGCCGCCCATATGGTACGGGCACAGCTTTGTTCTCAACGTCTTCCCCGGCACCATAAACGTGAAGGCAGATACGCTCAGGAGATATGTGCGTGATGTCGCGGGTGAATTCGCCGAGGAGGGCTTCGGGAGGATAATCCTGCTGAACGGGCATGGGGGGAACTACCACCCTCTAATCGAAGCCGCTGAGGAGGTTGCTGAAAGGTACGGGGTTGAGGTGTGGCTCATAAACTGGTGGGTCGACTTCAGGGAGGATATACTGAGCATCTGCTCATCGCAGGGGCATGCGGGGGAAGATGAGACCTCCGTGATTCTGGCCATAAAGCCGGAGCTGGTTAAGATGGAAAAGGCTGCTGGGGAGAGGAGAACCTCGAAGGTCAGGGTCATCAGAAAGGACATAGGGTTTGAGCTGTTCCCGGATGGGGTCAACGATGATCCGAGAGGAGCGACTGGGGAGAAGGGGGAGGCAATCCTCGATGTGGTGAGCGAGAAGATTGCCCGTCTGATTTTAGAGGCGGAAGGACATGAAAGAGGTAATCGATGAAATAGACCGGAGAATAAAGCGGCTGGAAGCCGAGATAGAGCTGGCCGAGCTGAGCATGCGGAGAATGGAGAGGAGCCTGAAGGGAGAGGAAGTCCTCAGGAAGGCGGGTTCTTACTCCATCTATTATCTTCTCTTTGCGGTTGTGTGGATGGTTGCGGGTCTGCTCTTTTTCATAGGCATCAGGAACAGACTGCCTGTGGCCGCGAACTTCCCTGTCCTGCGGTACGGCCTGTTTTTCATCCTGATATTTCTCGCACCGGTTGCATACATACTGTGGACGAACAGGGGGGAGAGGGCGACAGAGGGAATCGAGTCGAGGGAGAGATGGGCCAGAATGGTGATCAGGCTGTTCTACACCCCCCTGAAGGAGGCGCTGGAGAGGGGCGATGAGGCGAAGCTTGTTGAGCTTGCGGATTCCCTTCTGGAGAACAGGGAGCTTGCGAGGGCAATTGAGGGAGTCAATGAGGGGGATTCAAAGATGATGGCTTATGCACTCTACCTCTACATAAGGCGCTCCCCGGAGCTTAAGGCGGAGATTGTGGAAACCTCTGAGAAACTTGCCAACAAGCCCCTGAAGAAGCTCCTCCTGCTGGGCGTGAAAGATTTATGACATTTTTCTTTTGCAAGCCTCGCCCTTCAGGGCGGGGTATGGTGTTCTTCAAACTGGCCATTAAGCAGGAAAGCAACACTCTTTTAAAGCTTAAAATCCGTACCATACATTGAGATGAAGCGTTCGGTAACGGTTAAACTTCAACCCTCAAAAGCTCAAGAAGAAATCCTTTTCGAATTAGCTCACGCCACGGCAATAATCTGGAACAGGCTCAATTATCAAAGGCTCAAACAATTCAAGGAC
>JALSON010000166.1 GCA_026986455.1 Thermococcaceae archaeon
TTACCTCTTTGTCCTTTCTTTCAACTATCCTACAGGCGTCCTCCTCCAAGCATATCGTCGGTATCCCTACGCTTCCCCAAGGGGTATCGACCTTTCCGTTCATGGCTATTATTGCAGTCCTCTGGAAGCCCGAGACGTTCGAGCCGTCTATAACTATCTTGCGCATGAAGTGAACCTCGTCAACGGGAGTTGCGTTGAGCAGATAGCTTATCTGGAGGGAAACCTTGAGGGCATCTTCGTCAGGCATATGGGGCGGCTCCTCGTCCATGTAAACGAGGTCGGTAAGCTCGTAGTTTCCCTCGTAGATGTACGTTCTCCCCTTCTTGAATTCCTCCAGCGCAGCGGGGTCAACCTCACCGAGCTCGCTTATCGTTGGCCTGAGCCTCCTCCGGAAGGTGAAATCAACCTCTTCGCTGAACTCACTTGGGACTGGTGAAAACAGCTTTTTGGTGTCCAGCTGCCTGTGGATTTCAAGACCAACCTTGAGACCGAGCTTTTCGTAGTTGAACTTCTCAGTCATCTTAACACCTCCAGTGGGGTTCTCAAAAAGTCGTCATCAAATGTGGCTATCTTGCTTATTCCATAGTACTCACAGGCGGACACTATCATGGCATCGTTTGGGAGCAGGCCAAACTTCTTGCGTATATTTCTGGAGATGCGCAGTATCTCCCAGTTCTCGTCGAGGAAAATCAAAACCTCAGAGGCAAGAAGGGAATCTAGGAATTCATCGAAGGTCTTCACAGGCTTGTATAGCTCAGGATTCTTGGCGAGCTCTTTTCTAAGAGAGTAGAACTTGTAGCTTCCGGTTAGTTTCGTATAGTTCCTTGCGAGCAACTGAAAGGCAACCTCCCCGTATATTGTTGGGGTCACTGCAAGAAGGTATCTCCTAGCCAGTTCCTCCATTAGCTCAATTCCACGTTTTTCCCCGAGTAGGTAATCTATCCAGACGTTTGAATCAACCATCACTGGCTCTTTTGAGGATGTACTCATGGTAAGCCTCCTCCCAGTCTATGTTCTTGAGGTTCTTCAGCTCCCTAAGCGCCCCAGCGTACCTCCTGATGGCCTCTTGGGGATCAGCTATGACTATCTCCACCTTGATCCCCTCAGGTAAGTCCACCTTATCGAGGGGCTTGAAGACCCCATTCTTGTAAACCGCCTTAATCCCCATACTTATCACCTCAGGAAAGTGTCAAACCTCGTGTAGGGTGTTATCTCGCCGGCATAATTTGTCAGCATCATTTCGTGCACTTCATTCGGGTCGTCAGTGTGGCCGAGAACCCACATGAGTTTGACGTATGCCGTCTCGGGCAGCATATCCTCGCACGGGATCACGCCTGCCTTCAGGAGCCTCCTGCCGGTGGAGTATACGTTGAGGTTCACCCTCCCGTAGAGGCACTGGCTGGTCATGCAGACGGCAACGCCTTCCTCGGTGGCGCGTTTTATGGAGTTTATGAGGTAAGTAGGCACATGGCCCAGTCCGGTGCCCTCAATGACGATTCCCCTGTATCCCCTATCGACGAAGAAGTCTATGACCTCCGGCTGGATTCCGGGGAATGCCTTGACGAGGGCTACCCTCTCCTCCATCTCATCATCCACCCAGACCTCGCTCCCGGTTCTTCTCCTGTAGTCTTTTCTGAGGAACTCGATTTTGCCCTCTGGCCATATCTTTGCGAGGGGAATGTCGTTTATGCTCCTGAAAGCATCGCGTCTGCTCGTGTGCATCTTTCTGGCTTTTGTCCCGCGGTGGGCCAGGCAGTAGGTGTCGCCGGTCTCGCCGTGCATGACTATGGCAACTTCCCCAAAGTCGGCAGTCGCCATTCTGACCGAGCATATCAGGTTCATCGCCGCATCGCTGCTCGGCCTGTCGGAGCTCCTCTGGGAGCCGACGAGAATAACCGGCTTGCCCAGATCGCGGAGCATGAAGCTGAGCGCCGAGGCTGTGTAGGCCATTGTGTCCGTTCCGTGCGCTATTACAACACCGTCCTCACCGTTATTCAGCATTCCCGCAACCTCGTGGGCTATTTTAATCCAGTACTCCGGGCGCATGTCCTCGCTCATTATGTTGAAGAGAAGCTTCGGCGTTATGTTTGCTATTTCGAATATCTCGGGAACGGCCTTGGCGAGCTCCTCAGCGGTGAAGGCCGCATGGACGGCGCCGGTTTTGTAGTCAATCCTGCTCGCTATGGTTCCGCCGGTTCCTATTATGGCGACACTTGGAAGGCCGGGTTTTTTGGGGAAGACTTCCTCGAACTGCAGCTCTGCCTTGGGAGCGGCCTTCTCTATGATTTCAACGGAGAGGATTTGATCAACCAGTATTCCGATGTTGTACCCGTTGTCGAGCTTCAGCGTGAGGGTCTCGCCGCTGGAGAGCTCGTAGGGGTTCATCACAATTCCTTCATAGACGCTCGTGTTTCCGTTCTCCTTTTCGATTATCCGGACGTAATCTCCGACTTCAAGGCCTTTTTCCTTCATAAACCTCTCAACTTTGCGCATAGCTCTCCCTCCGGGGAATAGTGCACCCAATCCAATATAAACCTTCGGTCTGGACAAGTGACGAAATCGGGCTAAAATTATGAGTTAATCCCGTCAGAATGACAGCTATCTGGCCTCAATCTTAAACCTCGGCTCCTCTATCCACTCCGACTTGCACCTCGGACAGCGTGAGGGGATGTTTATTTCCGGTCTGAAAACGAAGCCGCACTTCCTGTACTCCGCGGGCTTTATGAGGAGCACCTTGCCCTCGCGCTTGAGGGTTCTCTGGATGACCTTCAGGTCCTCGATGATAACCTTCCTCGCCCCCCTGCCCCTCAGTTCGAGGGCTAAGGCCAGCTCTCCCGGTGAGTAGTCCCTCTCCTCCAAAAGCTTTATTATACGCTGCCTGCGAGTCATCATCGGCACTTGATCAGATGCCCGGAATATAAACGTTGCGGGATTTGCCGGTGAGAGGTATGATACTTAAAAAAGCGGAAGAAGTGCTTGAGGAATAT
>JALSON010000167.1 GCA_026986455.1 Thermococcaceae archaeon
AAAGCAGCCACCCTCCTCTTTTTGTCCTCGATATCCTCCCTTTCCGTGAGATCCATCTTATTCAGCACGGCTATAAGGGGCTTGTCCAGGGTTTTTAACTCCCTGAGGACCCTCAGAGACGCCAGAAACTTCCTTCTGAGTTCGCTCCACGGCTCGCTGGCATCCAGAACAAGGAGGATTACATCGGCTTTGACTATCTCCTCAAGCGTTGAGTGGAAGGCTTCAACTATAAAAGGCGGCAGGTTGTCTATGAATCCGACGGTATCGGTCAGAAGAACC
This sequence comes from Thermococcaceae archaeon, assembly GCA_026986455.1. Classification (GTDB taxonomy): domain Archaea; phylum Methanobacteriota_B; class Thermococci; order Thermococcales; family Thermococcaceae; genus Thermococcus. The sequence continues at coordinate 280 of JALSON010000167.1, forward strand.
TTCTTCCCGCCGAGCTTAAACCTCCTCGTCGTCGTGGCCAGCGTCGTGAACATCTGGTCTCTGACCTCTATCTCCTCTCCTGCAAGGGCGTTCAGCAGGGTGGATTTCCCGGCATTTGTGTATCCTGCCAGGGCAATGAGGATGAATCCGACCTCCTCCCTTCTCTTCCTCTTGACCTCCCTGTCCTCCCTTACTCTTTCAAGCTCCCGTCTTATGCGGCCCATTCTGTAGCGGATGTGTTTGAGGTACTGCTGGGTCTGGTACTCACCCATTCCCTTGAAGCCAGCCCTGTCTCCCATCTTTATCCTTCTGATGGCCTCCTTGACATGGGGGAGCTGATACTGGAGGTTTGCCAGCTCCACCTGAAGCTTTGCCTCTTTTGAATGTGCCCTCTGCTCGAAAATCTCAAGCACAAGCTGCCATTTATCGATTACATCTATCCCCAGTTCCTTCGTCAGGTTATATGCCTGTGATGGTGTGAGCTTGTTTGCGAATATTAGCTTATCAGGATGAAGTTCCAGTATGAGCCTTCTAATCTCATCCAGCTTTCCAGGGCCTATGTTGAACTTCGGGTGCTCTTCCCTGGCCTGTTCAATGATAGCAAGAACCTCATATCCCGCACTCTTCAGCAGCTCCTCAAATTCCTCCCTGCTGAGCTTTCTTTTTGGAGGGTGTCTTATTATCCCTATGGCCTTCATCGTGAGGGCATTAATGTTTGCCTTTAATATCCTTGTGGTACTCTGGTTGACAACCGGATGTTTAGGATAGAGCTTTAAACCCGGAGAGCAACTTTCTATCGGTGGTTCCCTTGGAGTATGACGAAGTTGAGGTTAAAATTAGGGAAATTGAGGAGCTTCTTGAAAGGCTCGGAAAACAGCACCCGAAGGAGATATCCGCCTTCTCAAGATTCCTCCGTGAAACCCTTGACAATAAGGCTCTAACGACGAGGGAGAAGGAGCTCATAGCGGTTGCCCTGGGAATAGCCGCCGGCTGTGAGTGGTGCATATACCTCCATACCCAGAAAGCCCTTGCAGCGGGTGCGACGAAGGAAGAGCTTGTTGAAGCGGGGCTCGTCGCAGTTCTAATGGGTGGCGGCCCTTCGCTGATGCATCTAATACCCCTCATGAAGGCAATAGAGGCGTTTGAGAAGGAGCATGGGGAATGAGGCAAAAATGGAGATCAAGCCCCTCCAAGCTTGATAATTGCCTCCGCTATGTCTCCTTTTGTTTCTTCCAGGCTTTTTTTCGCGGTCTCATAATCGGCACCCGTCTGCTCCATGACGAGCCGGATGTCCTCTTCAGGTATCCTCAGCACTTCCCTTATCTCCTCCTCGCCGACTATCTGGTAGCTCCTCTCCCCGTGTGCGGTTATAACCGTAACGGCGGGTTCTCTGATCACTATCTCTCTGTCTTCCAGCCGGATTATGACCTCCTCAACCCCATCAAGCTCCTCCATCTTTATTCCCATCTGGCGCATGAGCTTCTTCATCTGCCTCGGATTCATTCCCATCATTTCTATCACCACAAGGGAGTTTAGGACAGGATTTTAAAAATGTTGGGAAGGCTCTGTCGGGATAAGCTCAATGATGAGTTAAAAGGGGCAGGCACACTCCGGCCAGTATTGGGCTTAGGGCTAAGCTTAAGCTTGAACTTAAACTTAAGATTAAGCTTAAATAATCATGCCGCTTAGAATTTTGCGGGGGGGCAAAATGCCATTCATTCCTCAGGGGAATGTGAGCGATAAAGGCCTGCCGGCGGCCATTGTAGGGATGATTGTTTTCTACGGTGCTATGCGTATCTATGCCCGGTTCATGGATGCCTATATCCGCAGGAAGGAAAGGGAGCTCAGAGAGGAACTCAAAGAGGAAGAAGAGATGGGGGATATTTACTGACTCTCTTTCTCCGGGAACTTCGAGGTCTCTTCATTCGTCTTCATTATCTCTGCCCTGTACTCCTCGTACTTCTTCCTTGCCTCATCTGCCTTTTCCTTCTCGCCCAGGTAGTCGTAGGCTTCAGCGACGTGCTTCCACCACATGGGGTCTTCTTCGGCCTCCTTAAGACAGTACTCCAGGAACTTTTCGTAAGCTTCCCTTGCGAGCTCCTCCCTGCCGAGTTTTCTCGCTATGTTGCCAACGTCCTCCCAGAATACGCCTTCCTCTCCGGCTTCTTTCTGGTAGTACTCCAAAGCTTTTTCCCAGGCTTCCTTCGCCTTCTCCTCGTTGCCGAGTTCTTCATAGAGCTTCGCCACATCCTCCCAGAACCACGGCTCCTCCT
>JALSON010000168.1 GCA_026986455.1 Thermococcaceae archaeon
GCCTTTGCTTCATGCTCCTTGCAATATTGCTTCTAACGCCAACTGCAATGGCAGCACCTTACTGGGCCAAACCGGGGGTCTATATAAAATATGCAGCCATGAGATACGACCCCTACATCAAGTACATGATAGAGAAGGGGAATCCGCCCAGAGCCATCAACACGGCAGAGCTCATGTATCTGTACAGGGGAATCCTGTTCCGCATATATGCCAAGAATGATACAAACGTAACCTTCCGCTTTCTCAGGGAGGAGAGGGGCTACATGACAGTAGCTCTGGAGATAGCGATGAGCAATGTAACAATAATGACCATAGTGAGGAAGGACACGAAGATACCCCGTTTCTGGGACGAGAAACAGGTCATCTGGGAAAAGATTGAAAAAAGTCATGATGTTGGTTTTCTCGACTGTATCTGGCCTCAGGTAAAGTTGAAAACTCTGGAGATAAGAAAGTTTTACAGGATAAGACTGAGCGATGGAACCGTTTTTGATATGAACGGCACGGCTTACGGTCATACAATCCTCTGGGTCAACACAACGAATCCCCCTGTCCCCGGCAGCATCTTCGGAAAATGGGAGGAGAGCGTGATAACGGTTTATAACACCTCAACACCGAGAAAAAGCGTCATGACATACTACCGCAAATTCGGACCGCCTGTAATGGTGACGCTGTTCTCCGTACCGGGCATGAACCTCAGCCAGCGCGTGGATTCCCAGAGAAATTACACCCTCCTCTCAATGACGGTTTTTGGGCCTTCGGGCAGTGCCATTTATGACCCCTCAAGCGGTATGGTCATAGCTCCGGTGGCATATGCTTTGGGTATTATACCAGATCTGAGGGCAGCGGGAATTGTTTTTGCCACATTTACAGATGAACATTCGGCCTATCTGGCTTTTGCAAAACATGATTCCAGCTGGGCATCGGGCCTCGTGCTGTATGGAACAAATGCATGGCTCGGAGGGGTTGAGAGGCTCCCGTTTCCAAAGCCCAGGACTCAGAGTGAGTATGTTTTCTACGCTTCGCTCCTGATACTGGCTGTCTCCGTAGTCAAGAAAGCAGGGAGGTGAGCCTGTGGGAAGGCTATACACACTCTTCAAATGGGAGGTTGAGGATGTTATCAAAAACGTTCTCCTGTTCTTCGGAATTGTCCTGATAGGTCTGGCCATGAAGGAGAGCCTGATGATGGTAACCCAGGCGTCCCCGGGAGGATTTGGACTTCTTACGGAAATCCTGAGGAAATGGCGATACGGGACGTATCTGGTGGCCAGCAGCATAAACAGCGAACTCGCTCTTTCCGATGTGTGGTATCTGATGAGCTTCATAATCCTTCTTCTCGGGGCGCTAACCTTCCGCTATGACAGGGACAGCGGCGTTGCCTTCTCGGTCTATTCCCTACCCTATTCAAATACAGAGATATTCGCGATAAAACTGCTGTCATTCCTCATGTACTCCTTCCTCCTTGCAACAGTGCCGTTTATCTACATAACCATCACGAGCTACGCAAGTATTTCACGGCATCTGCTGGATATAACCTCCGGTTTCCTGTGGCTGGCTCTGATACTTCTGGCATTCGGGATTCTGTATATCACCTCAATAGCCACGCTGGTCTCTCTGCTCTCCCCCAATGCATTTCTGGCGGTTATAGTAGGTTTTGCGGTTATATATGCCTCAAAAATACTGGGAATGTCAGGAATTCCACTTCAGCTTTTTATTGACGCCATATACCGCTGCGGCAGTTCGGATTTTACAATTACAGCACCCAACTATCTGGGATGGGGACTGGCACTTCCCCTGCTGCTTTTTGCAGCTTCACTTCTTCTGGTCAGGAGGAGGGATGTTGCATGAAGTTCTGGGCCGCCCTGCTCTCAGCGTTGCTTATCCTTAGCATCTCATCCATCGTAATATATCACTCATACGAGGATACGGTTGATTCAACGACTCCGCTCTACCTGTATCTTAACAAACGCACAAATGACACCGCTTCATACAACTGGGGCTCCATAAAACTGCCAATGCGTGCTCTGGTTCAGGTCTCATGCAATGGAGAGGGAAATCTCGTTATCTATGACGGGATAACGGGGAAGGTGGTTGACAACAGGAGCATTTTTGGCCATGCTGAATATCAGTTTATCATACCCCACGAAGGGGAGTACAATGCGGTAAATTCCAAAATGGACACAACCCTTGTGTGTTCTTTCCGGGTTATCAGGAACTACCCAACTAAAGAGGTTCAAAACGCTCTCTACATCAGCGGCTCTGCCTTAGCGCTCCTCTTGGCTTTGATCGTGTGGAGGTGGGGCAGGTGATAGTCGAGGCAAGAGACCTGAAGAAACACTTCGGGAGCATTCGCGCCCTCGACGGCATAACGGTTGAGATTCCGGAGGGAATCACGCTCATCCTCGGCCCCAACGGCGGCGGAAAGAGCACCTTCCTCAAGCTCGCAACTGGAGTTTATCGGCCGAGTGCCGGAGAAATTAGGGTATTTGGCGAGAACCCCTGGAACAACTGGAAGGTCAAGAGGCGGTTTGGAGTTGCCTACGACCCTCCAGCATTCCCACAGTTCACGACCGGCAGGGAGTGGCTCACCCTATTCGCCGAGAGCAAAGGGTTCGGTGAGGAAGAAGTCGAGAGGGTTGCGGAGCTCTTCGAGGTTCGGCCTTTCATCAATAAGAGAATAAACGGCTATTCCTCCGGAATGCTGAAGCGCCTCTCGCTGGCCCAGGCCTTCATAGGGAAGCCGGAGCTGATATTCCTCGACGAGCCCCTGGCAAACATAGACTTCGACAGCATGGAGAGGGTTATTGAGATAATCGATGAAATGAGCGGGAAGACCAACTTCGTTGTCATAAGCCACATCTGGGAGCCGCTGATGCCCCTCGTGGACTGGGTTCTCGTCATAGGCAACGGAAAGCTCGTTTTGAGCGGAAAAGCGGAGGAAGTGCAGGGGGAGGTAGAAAAGCT
>JALSON010000169.1 GCA_026986455.1 Thermococcaceae archaeon
CTTATTTTAGCGCTTTTAGCTTCGGCTTTTACATACACCCGGAGGGGCAGGGGAAGGGAAATCACTGCGGAGGGGGAAGAAACCCTCATGCCTCCTGAAGAGAAAAAACCGGCAGTCAGGCTCCCGGACAGAGTTACTGAGCTCTATGCCTTCCTGAGGAAAATGCTGGGCATAAGCGAGAACCTGACCCCGAGGGAAGCCCTCATGCTCTTCAGGGACAGCAAAATCTATGGAGACATGGAGAGGATAACTGAACTCCACGAGAAGCTGGTCTATGGAGACATGCCCCTCACCGAGGCTGAGGAGAGGGAGTTCAGGGAGAGGGTAAGAAGAGTGCTGGAGGGGTATGAATGAGGAAATTTGTGGTATATGCGGTTGTGATAGTGCTCATGATGACCCTCATAACGATGCCCCTAACCGTACCGCTGTTCAAGAGTTCAACACCCTACAGCATGTTTAACACGGGCTGGGACGGAACAGCGAGATTTGCCATGCTCCTTCACTCGAAGGGCGCTGATGTGATGCCCCTCTTTCACTCCTTCGACATGGAAAACCTGAAGGATAGAAACGGGGTTCTCATCATAATTGCACCGGATATCTCATACACATCTGCCGAGCTCGCCCAGATCAGGGATTTCGTAAAGAGGGGGAACACACTCCTCATAGCCGATGACTTCGGGTACGGGGATGATATACTCAAGGCCCTGAACCTGCCCGTGAGAATCTCAAAATACCCCCTGAGGGACTTCTTCTACGAAAAGGACGACAGGCTCATAGTGGCTGTCAGGATAAGCGACCCTGTTCTTGGAAGGAACGTTAGCAGGATAATAATGAACGAGCCTTCTGCAATTACAGTCTCCAGGAAGGGCGAGGTTTATGCGAGCAAAGTTGCCATGGTCAACTTCCACATGAGGGAGTTCCCTATACTCGCGGAGGTTCCATACGGGGACGGAAAGGTTATAGTGCTCTCTGATCCTGACATCCTTACAAACCAGCTCTTCACCGAAAACCGACAGTTTCTGGAGAATTTAGTCAGCTACATCGGTGCAGGCACGGCATACATGGACGAGGCCCATCACAGGGACTTCAACCTCTACAGCGCCGGAACCGTCACGATAACCAGAACCCTGCCTGTCGACAGGGCGAGGAAGATTCTCGTTATCACGGGCATCATAATACTCCTCCTTGAGCTGGGAGCCTTGGGGTATCTGCTCAAACCTGTATCACTCCTTCTTGACAGGTTTTTTAGGGAGAAAAAAGAAGATTTAATAACCCTTGCCGTTCAGATTTCAAAGAGGAACGGCTGGGACGAAAGGGAAGTTCTCGCAATGATAGAGCGCATGGGTGGTTGATATGTTGCTTGAAAAGATAAAGGTGGAAGCTGTGGTGGGTATGGATGAGATGGTTAAGCTCATGATGATTTCCCTTATAGCCGAAGGGCGCATAGAAATGATTAGAACGCATGGGTGGTTAGCATGATACTCGAAAAGATAAAGAAAGAGGTTGGAAAGGCCGTTGTCGGCATGGATGAAGTGATCGAGCTCATGACGATTTCCCTTATAGCTGAGGGGCACATCCTGCTTGAAGGAATCCCAGGGATAGCCAAGACGACCCTGAGCAAAAACTTCGCAAACACCCTCGGCCTGAAGTTCGTCAGGATTCAGATGACCCCGGACATTCTTCCGGCAGACATACTCGGACACACATTCTACGACATGAAGACAGGGGAGTTCAAGATGAGGAAGGGGCCCATATTCGCCAATGTCGTTTTCGTCGATGAGATAAACAGGGCACCGCCGAAAACCCAGTCCGCACTGCTTGAGGCCATGGAGGAAAGGCAGGTTACGATAGAGGGGATAACGCTCAGACTCCCGGAGCCGTTCATAGTGATGGCAACGAGAAACCCGGTTGAGCTGGAGGGGGTTTATGAACTCCCGGCAGCACAGGTTGACAGATTCATGATGAAGATAGACCTGACCTATCTGGACGATGAACATGAAAAGCTCATGCTCAGAAGAAAATCAACGGGCAAATTCAGCATGGCCAGACAGGTTGTCCCCTCCTCGGAGATACTCAGTGCGAGGAGGGAGTTCAGAAAGGTCCACGTCAGCGATGCGATAATAGACTACATATACTCGATAGTGAAGGAGACCAGACTGGATGACAGGGTGATACTCGGGGCATCCCCCAGAGCGGGGGAGCACCTCCTCTATGCCGCGAGGGTGCACGCATACCTCAAGGGCAGGGGCTACGTCATACCCGATGATGTTAAAAAGCTCGCCCTGCCTGTCTTGGCCCACAGGATTATAGTGAAGCCGGAATACGAGATAGACAACATAACCGGAAAGGAAATCGTGATGGATGTCCTAGAGAGGGTAGAGGTGCCCACTGAATGAAGAGAACCGACCTGCTCCTCTCCCTGGCGGCCGTGCTCTCCGCCGGAGCCTACCTCACAGGAAACATCACTCCCGCCCTCATCGCAGCAGGAATAGTGGGTTACTACAGCATGGCGAGGTTAAGCTTCAATCCAAAAATAGAGGTTGAGAGAAGAATACCTGAGAGGGGGACGGAGCTTGAGCCCCTGAAGGCCGGTATAAGGGTAAGAAACCTCTCGAAAATCCCCTGCAGACTCAGGATAACGGAGGAGTCTGAATTCGTCTTTGCAAGGGACGTTGAGGTTAAGCTTAAACCCGGTGAAACCAGAGCCCTGCAGCAGACGATAGTTCCCCAGAGGAAGGGATACATACCGCTGAGGGCGAAGGTCATCTTTGAAGACGAACCCGGGTTTTTCTATGAGGAGCTCTCCCTTAAAGAGGAAAAACTCCTTGTTCTGCCATCGGCGAGGAGCATCAGGGAGGCGCTGAAGATAAAGAGGCAGGTTGAGGCCATAGCGGAGGTTGAGAAAGCCCTGGGTATAGGCCTCGAAACCCTTGACTTCAAGGAGCTG
>JALSON010000170.1 GCA_026986455.1 Thermococcaceae archaeon
TCTAATTCTAATCCTGATTTACATTATCGGGCTGCTCCTCGTGCTTAGGCCGCCTCCCGCACGGCAGGAGGAGGTTAAAACCCAGAAGGTGCTCCCGGATGATGAGATGTTCATTGCCGAAAAACTCGGCTTTTTGAAGGACGGCAGGATTGACCAGAGGGAAGAGAAGATCATAAAGAAAATCCTGCCCCTCTACAACTACCGGAAGAGCCTCTTCGATGACGTCAATGTCACCAATCCGGAAAAGTTTGCTAACCTCTGCAGCGAGGTCTACGGCACCCTGCAGACCATCCCGCTTCTCCTGCGCGACGACATGCTCCGCTTTCTCTTTGCAGAGAGCCCCTACACACTGGAGGAGTTCTCAAGGAGGGTGGCCATGTTTAACCTCAAGGTGCGCGAGTTCATGGGCTTCTACTCCGGGCTGCCCTCGAACATAAAATACGGCATCGAGAACTCAAAGGAAATCTACAGGGTCAGAAACCTCGACGAATACATATATCTCGTTAGCGAGCTCAGGAACTCTCTGGCTGGCCTTCCACCCGGGATCATTGAAGCTATTGACGGTATGAAAAACATAACGGATGGCTTTGAGCCAAGGGAAATAAACGTTTTCCTCGGGGAGCTTTACACCATAAGGGATGCCCTCATGACCAATGTGACCTTTGATGACTGGTTCATCATGAATTCAAAGCACTTCAGAATCACGGACATAGCAAGCACGTTCAGCGAGTTTGTGAAGGAACGGAGAACGGACAGAACTCCTCCGGCGTTTAAGGGGGATGTTCGAAGCCTCCCCAACGGAACCCTCCAGTTTGAAATAACCGCAACCGACAACGCCAATCCTCCCAAAAGGATAGTCATCACACTGAACGGCAAGAGGAACGAGTTCGTCCTCCACACTGAGCACCTGAAGGACTTCAGGCTCATACGTAAGTCTGAGGGATGGGGGGAATACAACATCTCCATAAAGGTGTATGACGCAAAGGGCAATGCTGCCGGCACGGCCTTCAGGTTCCTCCATTATCCAGAGGTCTTCAGAATCAGCTTCAACAACTCAGGATATCCCTTCCAGAGAGCAAGGCTTTACACGAAGCAGGAGATTAGGTTCATGTGGATTAAGGCCTCGGAGTACAAGCCCCTGCAGGTATATCAGGAGCTATATCCGGACCTTGGATTCACGCGCTACGGCAAAATAAACCTCGGCAGCTTCATGGGGTTCGTTTATGAGGACGCCCGCAGAAAGCTCTTCACCTTCTACAAAAAGCCCCTGCCGTTCTACTCAATAACCCCCCTCCATGTCGTCTATTTCGTCAACTACTATGTGCATTCATACTCCACACCCATAATCGGAACCCTTCACTCGGGCATCTGCGGCTATGACGCCGAAACCCAGGCCGTGCTGATGAACAGGTTCTTCATGGACTTCAACCTCAATGCCTGGGCGGTTCCGGTTCCGGCGTCCCTCAGGAGCAAGGCCCTGAACCACATAGAACTCGTCGTCCTGTGGAGGGCACCCCTCCTCGTGGGGAGCAACTACAGGGGGGTATATCTCCTCGGAAAAGACCCCTACGTGACCTCTAATGTCTCATACTACCCCTTCAGCCCCAGATGGCCGAGGAAGTATGCGACCGCGACTGTGGAGATAATGAGGCTCGGCCTTCTCCCCTACCGGCCGGAGGAGTGGACGATGAGGCACTTCTATGAAAAGTTCAACATCTCCGTGATCCCGGACTACCCCCTGAAAAACCTCATGAATGAGTTCATCTCAGGCTATGAGTTCTTCAGCCCCTACATCGCCTTCAGATTTGATTACGCGTACGTTCAGCACCTCCTGAGTATGGCCAGAAGGGGGGACATGAGGCTGCTTGACGAGCTCAACAGGCTTGAGGCGGCAAGAGCACTCTGGTACCGCATAGACGGCCACAACATGTACTACATCACAGGCTACTCCCCGGATTATATCGTCGTGGATGGGGAGGGCCGCTTCTACTACCACCGCATGAGGCGCTCGAAGATGTTCTCCTCAGGGTCATGATATAACAAAAAGCAGATATACCTTAAAGGGAATCCCAGTCCGGTGAGGACCATGGAGATTCCGAACTATGGGAAAATCGAGGCTAAGGCCGTGCTC